>JBDRTC010000258.1:0-2965 GCA_043824335.1 Planctomycetota bacterium
GGCCCGGCAGGTGCGGCGCGATGAACTCCGGCAAGCGCGCCCACGCCGCCACCTCGCCGCCGCCGGGGCCGAGTAAGGTCCAGAGGGCGAGCTGTCCCAAGGCGAACGGCCCGACGATGCCCAGCCAGATCGCCACACCGCCGCCAGTGGGCATCGGACTCGTATGCACCTTCCGATCGCCGGGCCGATCGACCAGACCGAGGCGCGGCCCGTAGCGTCGCACGAGATACGCGGCGGCCCAGGCGATGAGCATGCTCGGAAGCGTTGCCCCGGCGATCAACCAAATCACGTCGGCTGCTCCTCCCGCGGTCGCCGGTGTTGGCGATGAAGATAGTCGCGGCACTCGCAAAAGAACTCCTGGTAGTCGCCCCGGCGGTAGTCGGCGAACGTCCAGGGATGATGCTCCCAGCGGCCGTGTCGGTAGAATAGGGTCACTTCGGCGTAGATCCCCCGCTCCAGGTAGATGCGATGGCAAAAATCCTTGGTCGAGGCCAGCACCAGCTTGCCCAGGGTCAGGTAGCCCGGGTCCAGGTTGAGCGGCCGCGGCTCGGCGTGTTCGCTCCCCTGGGCATACGCTTCCTCCCAGGCGTTGGTTTCGAGCTTGATGTCGACCATCCGGGCCGGATCGACCGGCTCGGCAAAGGCAAGGAAGGTCTTTCGCAAGTCGGAGCCCATGGTCGGCTGGTAATAGTCGGTCTCGCAAAACTCGAACGTGGGGCTCTGGAGGGCCACCGGTCCAAACGCCTCGACCGCCCGACGCCGTGCCCACCACAAGGCCGCCTCATGCCGGCTGAAAGCGGCCAGCAGGAGCAATCCAGGCGACGATGGTGTGGGGACGCCCATGTTCGGTTCCGCTGCGAGAGGCTCCAGGCAGACTGCGTCAGCGCTTGCCGCTACCTTGTTGACGCCATGCGTTACCCATTTTAACATATCCCTCGATCCCTGCCACCCCGGCGCTGATGTGAACACGAGGCTCGCTCAGAGAGACCTGCAACCATCTGGAGACGCTCCCCATGCGATCCATCCCATGCTTGTTTACGGCCGTGCTGCTATTCGGCCCGTGTCCCCCAGACGCCATGGCCGAGGGCGAGTCCGCCCGGGGACCTAACGTGGTGTTGATCCTCGTTGACGACCTCGGCTACGGCGATCTGAGCAGCTACGGGGCGACGGATCTCGACACGCCCCACGTCGACCGCCTGATGGAGCGGGGCATGCGGATGTCGAACTTCTACGCCAACTGCCCGGTCTGCTCGCCCACCCGGGCGTCGCTCTTGACCGGGTGCTACCCCGACGCCATCGGCGTGCCCGGCGTGATCCGAACGCACTCGAAAAACTCCTGGGGGTATCTCTCGCCCAAGGCCGTGCTGCTCCCGGCAGTGCTCAAAGAGCGTGGCTACCAGACGGCCATGTTTGGCAAGTGGCACCTGGGCCTGGGCGAGCCGAACCTGCCCAACTCGCGCGGGTTCGACTTCTTCCACGGATTCCTGGGCGACATGATGGACGATTACTTCCACCACCGCCGCCACGGCGTCAACTACATGCGGCTCAATCGCGAGACGATCGACCCGGAAGGTCACGCCACCGATCTGTTCACCCAGTGGACGTGCGATTGGATCAAGCAGTATCGCGACGACGCCCCGTTTTTCATCTACCTGGCCTACAACGCCCCGCACAGCCCCATCCAGCCGCCGGAAGATTCTTTGGAGCGTTATCGGGCCAAACACCCGGACGTTCCGGAAAAACGGGCGAAGCTGGCGGCTCTCATCGAGCACCTGGACGCCGGCATCGGTCGCGTGCTGGCCGCGCTGGAGGAAACCGGTCGCGCCAAGAACACCCTGGTGATTCTCACCAGCGACAACGGCGGCTCGATCCCCCACGGGGCCAACAACGGCCCCTTGGCCGGCGGCAAGCAGGACATGCTCGAAGGCGGACTGCGCGTCCCCATGTGCGCCGTCTGGCCGGGCCGAATCAAGCCGGGCTCGCGAAGCGACCGCGTCGCGTTGACCATGGACCTGTTTCAGACTATCTGCGAAGCCGCCGGCGACGTGTACGATCCGCCCGTGAGCCACGGATTTGGCGCAGTGATCGACGGGCGAAGCATCCTGCCCACACTCCTTGGCGACCACCAGCCGCCGGAGGATCGAACCCTCTTCTGGGTCCGCCTGGAAGGTGGCCCGCGATACCGGGGCAAGCCGTACTGGTGCGTTCGAGAAGGTGACTGGAAGCTCGTGCAAAACGATCCCGTCGAGCCGTTCCGGGTCTACAGCTTGGCGGACGATCCCGCGGAAACCGTTTGGTTCCGACAGTCTCCGATGAAGCACGCCCTGTTGAAGATGGCGCTGGAGGCCCACATCGACCGGATCTCCGGTGTCCCTTTCCGATTGCCCGACGGCACCGGCCCAGGCGAGATTGGCGAACCGCAAAAAGACGCGAAGGTGACCCTGTACGAGCTGTTGCAGGAGTGACACGGTCGGGTGGCACTGCTGGCTTGTCCAGCAGTGTTCGTAAGACGCGTTCAGACCGGGAGCACTGCTGGACAAGCCAGCAGTGGCACCCGACGCATTTCGCGTTCGCCGTTGCGTACCAAATGGACTATTTGGTAACATGGAATTGTCGGCACATCGCCAACGGCGAAGTGGTCCGCCGATTGTTGGATGCGAACGCCGCATTAGAGCGTCCGACTCCGCTGGTGGTAACGCCGGAAGAAATCCTCTCCACTCCCGAGGAGGACGAATCATGAACGACGATCCCCTTGTCGAAGAAATCCACGAGATTCGCGGCCGGTTGCTGGCTGAATGCGATGGCGACCTTGACCAGTTGCTCGATCGCTACAAACAGTCGGAAGATCGGGAGCGAGTCGTCACGCTCAAAGACGTCGACGAGCGGCGTCAACTCGCGCAACAGCGCCCTCTAACCGAGCGATGAATTCCCCGTGATGTGCACGGAGGAAGCACGTAGGTTATGC
>JBDRTC010000259.1:0-7583 GCA_043824335.1 Planctomycetota bacterium
GCCCCCTCTGTGCGGGGGAGCTGGCTTCGGGGATCCTCGGTCTCGCATCTTTGGCGACACCCCTGTGGCGAGAGCCATGAATGGGAACGTCTGAACCCGGCGGCAGCCTCGCCCAGGGCATGTGCCGGCCGCATCACGGGCCCGAGCTTGACCGCTCACCCGTCGCACGGGGAGAATCGAGGAAGTCCCTGAAGCTACTCGGCCGGAGCCCCCGATGCCCCACAGAGGGACCGATCTTAGCCCTGGACGGAATCGGATCCGGCCCAGCATCTCGCTGTCTGGCCGCCATGCTGTTAGCGTCTCATCCTGGCCAGCGCAAGCGGATTTCGTGCGCCCACATTGTCGGCCGGGCAGGATCGGGGTTGCATAGCAGTTGTAAGCTTCTGTTATTCAATGACTTACATCACTAATTTCGTAAAGATTCGTCCAACCCGTCAATTCTCCTACCCAAGTTCACCAGAGTGAACGTGGGATTTGTCGTAACTTGTAGCTCAAAAACGAGTTGCTGCGAAACTGCCCAAATTGCCCAACGGGTTGGACGAATCTTTACGACGCTTGGCAGTCCCAGGAAACATCAGATATGATGGCGATACCCGATCCGATACCGTCCACCCAAACTGGGGATACTGCGGTCGGGCTCCTGCTTGGCGTTGACATTGCCAGTACCTAAGTGGTCCACAAGTCCTCAAATGAACCGTTATTCTACCCGCCGGAAGCCCCGTAAGCCACACCCCGACTTCCCTTTGACGGCTCACCCTAACGGGCAATGGTCGAAGAAGATACGTGGTAGAGTCCACTACTTCGGCGCATGGGCGGACCCGGACAAGGCCCTCAAGCGATACCTCGAAATCAAGGATGACTTACTAGTGCTCCGTCAATCTTCGATTGACAGGTTGTTTGGTTTATGGGATATCGCTTTCCCAGGGGGATTTTGTCTTGCCCAGGGAAAGGAGTCCCGACATGGAGAAGTACAGGATCACGTTAACGGCTGATGAGCGGTACGAGTTGGAACAATCGGTCCGCAAGGGGAAGGCGGCTGCCCGCAAGCTGGCCCATGCACGGATTTTGCTGCTTGCCGACGAGGGCGACGATCGCACCGGCCGACCAGACGAGCAGATTGCCGAGACGCTGCAGGTCGGCCCGCGCACCGTGTCACGAGTCCGCAAACGGTTTGTCACTGAAGGCCTTGGGGAGGCGGTCAATCCTCGGCGCCAACCTCGCCGTCCAGATAAGATCAAGCTCGATAAAGAGACGGAGCGGCAGTTGGTCGAGTTGGCGTGTAGCGATCCTCCCGATGGTCGCGGCAGTTGGACATTGCAGCTTTTGGCCGACCGGCTCGTGGTGCTGGGGCAGGTGGAGTCTGTCTCCCGTGAAACCGTTCGCAAGGTACTAAAAAAAACGACGTTCAAATCGGAGTCGTAAAATCGTGGTGCGTTCCTCCCAAGGCGAATGCGGAGTTTGTCTGGCGAATGGAAGACGTTTTGCAGGTTTATCAGCGTCCCTACGATGCGGATGTCCCGGTCGTGTGCCTGGACGAGGCCAGCAAGCAGTTGATCGGAGAAGTGGCTCCGGCGGAACCCCCGGCACCAGGAAAACCGGCGCGGATCGACTACGAGTACGTACGCAACGGCACCTGCAACTTGTTCATGATGTGCGAGCCATTGCGGGGTTGGCGACACGTCAGGGTGACCGAGCGGCGAACTCGCAAGGATTGGGCCTTGTGCATCAAGGAACTCTGCGACATCCATTATCCCCACGCCCAGAAGATCGTCCTCGTGGAGGACAATCTGAACACTCACAATGGGACGAGCCTGTACGAAACATTTCCTCCCGAAGAAGCACGGCGACTTCTGGACCGACTGGAATTCCACTCGACGCCCAAGCACGGAAGTTGGCTCGATATGGCGGAAACGGAGTTGAGTATCCTGCATCGTCAGTGTCTCGACCGCCGCATCGACAACCCAGGCGAAGTTGCTCGGCAAGTCGAGGCTTGGGAAGCCGATCGGAACGAAAGACAGTGTCGCATTCACTGGACGTTCACAATTGCCATGGCCCGCGTCAAACTCAAGAAACTTTACCCGTCAATCGAAGATTGACAGAGCACTAGCTGGAAGGAAGCCCAGAAGGCGGGACGGGTTCACACTCCGAGACCTCTGCAACCACTTCCTGACGGCCAAGACCCACCAGCTGGAGTCCGAGGAGATCACCCTTCGGACCTTTCAGGATTATCACCGTGTTTGCGAACGTGTCCTGCGCGACCTGGGAAAGGCGGTCTTAGTGGAAGACCTGTCTCCGGAAGACCTCGGTCAACTGCGAGCGAGACTTGCGGAAACCCTGGGCCCTGTTGCATTGGGGAACGAAATTCAGCGGATTCGAGTGCTTTTCAATTTCGCTTGGAAGAATCGGTTAATAGATCGCCCCGTTGCCTTTGGGACTCAGTTTCAACGCCCCTCGAAGCGGGTGCTACGCCGGGAACGGCAGAAGAATGGCCCCCGAATGTTTGAAGCAGACCAAGTGCGCACGATGCTTGAAGCCGCCAAGCAGCCTTTGCGGACGATGATTCTTCTGGGAATCAATTGCGGACTTGGGAACCACGATTGTGCTACGCTGCCCCTATCGGCTCTTGACCTCGAAGGAGGCTGGATGGATTTCCCTCGCCCCAAAACCGCGATAGAAAGACGTGGCCCCCTTTGGCCAGAGACGGTAGCAGCTTTGGAGGAAGCCATCGCCGCCCGACCAGAGCCGCAAGACGAAGTCCACAGCGGCTTGGTATTCATGACCAAGTACCGACAACCATGGTTCAAGGAGGATCGAGTTGACTCTCCTATCACCAAGGAAACCGCCAAAGTTCTTAAGGCTTTAGGAATCCATCGGAAGGGTGTGGGATTCTACGCCCTCCGGCACACCTTCGAGGCCATCGGTGGCGAAGCCAGGGACCAGATTGCCGTAGACGCCATCATGGGCCACGCCCGAGATGACATGGCCAGCGTCTATCGCGAGCGGATCAGCGATGAGCGGCTGATCGCGGTCACGAATAGCGTGCATAAGTGGCTCTTCGGCGATTCCCGTTCCGAGGCCAACCAGGCGACCAATTAGTCCCCCAGACTCGTTTGGCCTCCACGCTTCTGGTGGAACGTATCAGGTGTGCCGCGAGTTGCTCGGTTCCCTGCCCGCCGAACACAGCCGCTCGCGGCGCCCAGAGACATCCCTCAGAAGAATTCGATGACATCGTCGGAAGCTCCCTTACGACGACGAGAAGTCGATGGCGTCTTGTGGATCGACCGACGAGCCTCAAACGCCTCTACGTCCGCGGGGTCGAGAACGTAGCGGGGGCGACCTTTTGGATTGGTCGCGATGTTGACAGCTCGCAGCTCGCCTGACCTGATCCACACGTGGATTTTCTCGGGGCTGACACCCGGGCGGCGCGCGAGCTGCGGCGGCGTGAGCTTGGCGTCCGGACTCCCAGGTTTCGCTTGGAAACTTGGACTGCTGTCCGGGCCAGCCGAGGTCGGCTCAGCTCCTAGCACGCGGGGGCGAGTGCTGGCTGGCCGTGGCCGCGAAGCCACCGAGCCAGTTGGTGGAGCATCAGTCCGGCGGCGACGTTGGCCGTGTAGATCGTGCCGTGCGCGGTGCAGCGGCCGGGCTGGGCCTCGGACTGCGGGAAGAGTGTCGTCGGGTAGTAGTCTCTGCCAAATTCATCGGCGACGAGCAGCACCCGAATGACTTCCCCGAGCATCCGACCGTCTGCCCAGAACCGCAACCGGGGACCGGCAGATCGCCAGATGGCCCTCCGCGCGGCGATGGAGTCCACGCAGCAGAACACGGCCTCGCCCAACTCGACCCTGGGCCGGTACCCGTACCAACACGGGACCCACCGCATCATGTTGTTCAGTCAGGACGGCTGGATTTGAACCAGCGATCTCGTGTACCCGAAACACGCGGAATACCAGACTTTCCCACGTCCTGATTCCAGAGCGCCCAGCGGGAGTCGAACCGGGCACCATCCGAAGGATGGTCCTTCCGCCATGGCAAGGCGGCAGGCTGCCGCCGACCAACCTTCGGTCGGTGCCCGCATGGGCGCTTGGTTGGAAGCCGAATTGTCAAAGACCCAAGAGCACCGGGAGGGACTCGAACCCTCGTCGCCGCATTACGGGTGCGGTGTCTTCGCCGCCGACCAACCTTCGGTCGGTGCCCGCACCGGTGCTTGTTTTTCAAGTGGGACCGGAGGGACTTGAACCCTCACCCGCCCGGTTAAGAGCCGGGGATGCTGCCGCTAACACCTCAGTCCCGTGTGAATCGAATCGGCGCGGTGGGAATCGAACCCCGGGCACCGACGCGCAGCGGTGGTCGTGCGTCTTATAAGGGCGCCGCTCTCACCACTGAGCTACGCGCCAGCAGTGCGAGTAGGGCCGGAGGGATTTGAACCCACACCCACCTGGTTAAAAGCCAGGGATGCTGCCAGTTACACCACGACCCTGTGCTTGGTCGGGCGTATCCGTTTCCAGCGTGCTCGGGTCGTCATCCTCTCACTCCTCCAAGTAGTCCGGGGCGGACTTGAACCAACCACCGACGACTTATCAGGTCGTCATGCTTCCTTTACAACACCGGACTATGGTCAGTCGGGATGGTCGGACTCGAACCGACGACACCGTGCTCCCACGACCACCGCTCCGCGGCGGTGCCCGGCGGGGTAGCCGCTTCCCTACATCCCGTCAGTCAGAACGGCCGGATCTGAACCGCGGGCACCGACGCGAAGCGTTGGTCGCTCGTGGTCCCCGACCACGCGCGATACCAGGCTTCGCTACGTTCTGAGAAGGTCAGTTTTAGCGCAAGCTCTATCCCGACCGGACGATGGCCCTCGCTTCAACGTCTTTTGGACTCCACGAGGTCTGCACACGGGCGTGTTAAACCCTTCATCGCCTTCACCCCTGTCGTTGGTGTCTCCACCGCACAACAGCAGGCAGTATCTCCCTTGCGGGAGCCGGACGCCCGTACCAGGGCAGATCGGTTTAACGTCCGGGCGACATCACGGACGTGTACGCTTCAGGTTGTCAAGGATCAATCGCCATTGCTGGCTTCAAGTACCCCGTAGGAGAATCGAACTCCTATCTGCGGATCGAAAGTCCGCTGTCCTGAGCCGTTAGACGAACGGGGCATCTTGGGCGCGCGGAATCTCCGCGGAGTGGGCCAGGGGGCGCTCGAATCCCCGTCTCCTGGTTTTCAGCCAGGCGCTACACCTTCTCAGCTACCGACCCAACGAAAAAAAGGCCCGATGTCGTTTGTGACACCGGGCCTTTTAGGGCTCCTCAGGGGAACGACCGAGCGTCACAAGCGCAGGGGATAGGACGGGGCATTATCGCCGAAGGGCGCGTAGTGGCCCGTCCCCTTGCGTTCTTGGATCGAACTCAGCCGTATGAGCATCATGGCAGTGCTTCCGATGGTTAAGGGCCTACAATCCACACGACCTGCCCCGGCGCAGGCCGCACCTCTTCGAAACTCCTTGGACGCACGTAGGTATCGGATGGTTCACAGGATTTCTTGATTTCCAGTGGCCGAGGACGACCAGGTAATGAGATACCGCTCCTCCCGGGTTTATTCCCTAGAATTCCGGAAGAAACTACCGGGCGGCCCTGGGAGACCGATGCGCCCCCCTAATCCTGACTCCGAGCGTCTGTAGGCCGGGGTCTCCTCACAGATCGTACAGCGTATCGTCGACTTCCGGCGGCATGAGCCTCTCAGCTTCCTCGCACCTTCCGCCGATCTCTGATCCGCCGTACAATACGGCCATGCGAGTCATCTCTCTTCAGTCCGGCAGCAACGGCAACTGCATCTACGTCGAGACAGACGGTGTCAAGCTGCTGTTCGACGCCGGGATCAGCGGAATCCAGGCCAAGCAGCGGCTCGAACTGTACGGCCGGGACGTAACGTCCGTCGACGCGGTTCTGATTTCGCACGACCACGTGGACCACTCCCGAAGCATGGGAGTCTACCATCGAAAGTTCGGCCTGCCGGTCTACGTTACGGCCGATACCTATCGGGCGGCAAGCCGATACAAGCTCGGCAAGATCGAAGACCTCAACCACTTCTCTGCTGGTGAAGCCCTGCGGTTTGGGGAGGTGGTTGTGGAAACCATCTCCACGCCCCACGATGGGGCTGACGGCGTGGTGTTCGTGGTGGACGACGGCACGCACCGCCTGGGCGTGATGACCGACTTGGGCCACGTCTTCGGCGAATTGGAGGCGGTCATCGGGTCAACGGACGCCGTGGTGCTGGAGAGCAACTATGATCCCGAGATGCTTGCCAGCGGCCCCTATCCCGACTGGCTAAAGGGACGAATCGAGGGCCCCGCTGGGCACATCTCCAACCACGAGGCTGCTGAGTTGCTGCGTGCAGCCGCCTCGAAGCGAATGAAGTGGGCTTGTCTGGCCCACCTCTCCCACGACAACAACGCCCCAGACTTGGCCCTCGACACACATCGCAAGATCATCGGCAAACGGTTGCCGCTCTTCGTGGCCACCCGATACGAACCCACGGGCATATTGGAGCTTTGACAAGACCGCAAGGCGCCAATCGAGGGGATCGTCGCGGTGGCGTGATGGCTCGCGAGACGAGGCAGGCGGTCGTCGTAACACAGAGCGAGGCCGCCCCGCGTTGTCCTCAGCCGAGCCCTCCGCAAGAGCACGGAAACTGCCCCACATGGAACCTGATCCTGACCGCTACTTCCTGAGACTTGCCGCCGCGTTCGTCCGCGGGCGCTATGCCATGGGGCCTGCCTTTGCCCTACAGGATAGCCTGCGTGCGAAGCGCCTCGACGACCTGTCTGGACAAGAGCTGGCTCGGGTCTTTCAATGTGGACTTGACGCGGGGTTGAAGCTGCACAAGTTCAAGAAGACCATGGGGCTGGAGCGGGTGCGACGAGTGTTCGGTGTTTTGCGGTCGCTGGCCCCGGAGACCGTGTTGGATGTTGGAACCGGCCGAGGGGTGTTCGTCTGGCCGTTGTTGGACGAGTTCCCGGTACTGCCGGTCACGGCGATTGACCGGGACCCTGAACGGACACGGGACCTGGAAGCAGTGCGCCTGGGCGGGATCGAGCGGCTTGTGGCCTATGAGATGGACGCGACCGATCTGAAGTGCGCCCCGGATTCCTTCGACGTTGTCACCCTACTGGAAGTGCTGGAACACGTTCCCAAGGTAGATCGGGCCGTGGCCGAGGTCGTTCGCGTGGCGCGACGCTTCGTCGTCGTTTCCGTGCCGTCCAAGCCAGATGACAACCCTCATCATCTGCATCTGCTGGACGAAAAGAGGCTGCGAGAGTTGTTTTCGGCAGCCGGGGTCTCACGGATGAAGTGCGACTACGTGCCGGGGCACATCGTCGCGGTGGCCAACGTACAGGCGGAGCCATGCTGAGCATCCACAAATACCCTCGCACTCATCACATTGAACACGTTTTCCGCACTTCTCGCTCGAATTTATTCCGATTTTCTCTACTACATCCTGTGCAAGCACGCACATGCTAGCACAGAATAACCAATTCACGAAAATACTGCGTCGAATTAACGGCCGGGTGAACACCCCTGTCGCTA
>JBDRTC010000260.1:0-2050 GCA_043824335.1 Planctomycetota bacterium
TGGCCTACCGCACCGGCGAAAAGCTCGAGTGGGACGCCGCCAACCTCCAAGCCACCAACTGTCCCGCCGCCGAGAAGTACATCCGCAAGGAGTACCGCCCGGGGTGGGAAGTGGCGTGACCGATAACAACGATTCTGGAGGCACTTTAGCCGCCAGGGATCAGACCTCGGACAACGTATGCCACAGCTACGCAGTACTCGTGGAACGAGCCATCCTCGCGCCGAACGAGGATGTTGCGGGTCAGGGTTCTCAATTCATGGGAGGAGAATTCGTCCAGGTCATCAACGATAGCTCCAATCGCTTCCCGTCGAGATGCGATCACCACCGGTAGATCGAGCCCCAGACGTTTGATTGTTTCTTCCGCGGCGACATCATCGCCATCGGCGGACAAGATGTCCCCGTTCGCGGTGAAACGGAATCTTTCCTCACAATCCTCCTCAAGCGGTGATACCATCCGGTCGGGATCGTACCAGTTTTCCTTGAGTTTTCCGCACCGAAGTGGCTCACCAGGGTCTACTTCTCGCTGGCAGGATTCAAGCATGTTGCCGTATTCGATCGCCAGCTCCTCTGGAGGGACACTTTGCGGTTGCCAATGGTCGATGTGACTCGATCCCGCGTCAATACGTCGAATAAAATAGCAGCAGATGTACCCCTGCTCCGTTAGCAAGGCACTGTGAATACGCCGCTTCTTGTCGCCCGGCAACGCCGCGTATTGCGGTATCCAATTCTCGTCGTCCGACACCTTGAACGCCGCGAGTTCCGTGGGCTCTTCTCCTTTGACAATGTACTTCACTTGCCAAGGATCTCCTTTCGCCTAATCATCGTCCGAGCCCGAGTAAGCTGCGGATCCGGGCCGACGAGGTCGCCCAGCTTCTTGGCAGCGGTTTCCGCTTCCTTCAGGCGATCTTCTTCGATCGCTCGGAACAACTCCGCAAACGCGTCCTTGACTGCCTCCGGACGCTCGGCGGTGCCCATCAGGTCTTCGAGGATACGATTGGTGGCCTGCCCATAGGAAGTCTCGGGGCGACACACCGATACGTTGTCACCGCACCGTTTCAGAAGGACAACATTGCCTTCGCGAACTTCGCTGACAATCTGAGGCGAATGCGTTGTAACGATGAACTGGCAGTTCGGAAATGTCTCGGCTAGATCAGGGACAATTCGTCGTTGCCATGACGGATGAAGGTGCAAGTCAACCTCGTCAATCAGCACGACAGCCTGGCCATGCCGAGCGTTTGTCAAGGAGGGGTTCGCGATCGCCAGGCGGCGGGCCAAGTCTCCCGCGAGCGCCAACTGGCATTTCTCGCCGTCGGAGAGCTGATCAACGACCAGCTCTGTTTCCCCCTTGTTGACAACCATGCGTAGCGGTCCGCGCTGAACGTGCAAGCCAGAGCATCCCGGCAACAGGTTCTCAATTGCAGTTCGCACCGCCCTCAATTCTCGATCGCGATGCCTGGGTTTGCGGATGCGAGTTTCATTCTCCAGATCCTCACGATTTCGGTACCACTCAAAGAATATTCGGAAGTTGTCCGACGCTCCGGTGAGGGCTTGGTCATAGGCCGAGAGTTGGTCGAACTCATGCCGCCGACGTATTCTCAACGGGATGTCGAGAACGGCGCGATTCACCGGATAGTACACGGCGAGCGGAAAATCGAGATCCTCGTCAGACTCATAGGCCGTGTGTATCTCTTGTACAATCTCCTTGAGTTGTTTCAGGTTCGTTATGGTCTGTTTCTTTAACCCTCGCCGCGTCTTCGTGACTGCCCAGCTCGCCGACTGCCCGTCGATCTCCACGGAGATCTCATTTTCCGTTTCCTTTTGCCCATTTGTGATATCGTAGTCGCCAAAGAAGCGGCCGGTCCCCGTGGTTGACCGTATCCGGCCGATCAAACGGGAAAGCAAGATCGCCAGGCAGTCGAGGATGGCCGACTTGCCGGCGCCGTTCTTACCGACCAGCACGTTGACTCGCTCGTGGAATTCGAGTTCCATCCTGGCAATTCCGCGGAACTCGTTGAGCATCAGCTTTCTTACCTTCATGGATCGTGACTCC
>JBDRTC010000261.1:0-2008 GCA_043824335.1 Planctomycetota bacterium
CGCTGACGGTCAACTGCTTGCGATGCTGGTCGATCCCAAGGTACAACATCTCTCGGTCCTCCTGTTTGTGCTATTGGTGAGTAACAAAAACCACTACACCGTGTATAGCACCAGGAGGACCGCTCTTTCATAGAATCAGAATTCCCCCGGCGCGGCCAGCCAGAAGGAGCATGGATCGTGGATCACCAAGAACCTGCGGAGGCGGCGCCCTCGTCCGGGCAGCCTGGGCGACGGGGGTTGGTGCCGATCGGCCTCCGTCCCGGCAAGGGCGGGTCGCCTTTCGTCCTAGCGCCGTGGTGCGAGAAGGTGTTCGGCCTGGACTTCGTGTGGCTGTGCATCCTGGCCGTCATGACCGTGCTGCTCGTGCCTCGCGTCTTAGGGGCGAAGCACGTGGCACTGGCCCAGTGGCTGGGGCTGCTGCTCTCCATCCCGATGATCTGTACGGGTATCCTCGGCGACCGTTGGCTCCTCAACGGCAGGCCGAAGGGCATCGCACTGGCGTGGACTGCGTTGGCGCTTGCCATTCCCGTGCAGGCAATTCGCCTGTGGATCACGCAGAGCACGGCCGGCGAGATCGTTCATCCGGCATCGATCTTCGCGAAGCATCCCGAGTATGCGACGATTCCCTTCGCGCTGTGGGCATTGGCTTTTGACCTACTGTATTTGTTCGCGCTGCGCGCCACCGGTTCGGCTTTCCGTCACACACAAGAACCAGACGTTTCCGACGATGACGTTCGGGGCCCGTCGGGCTAGGCGTTCCGTCACATCCGGCTCCCTGACTGAGGAGGTCACCGTACATGGCAAAGCTCAAAGAGGACCATGTCCAGGCGGCGATCCAGCCCTACCTGGAGGACGACGAGAAGTTGGCCCACTGGGCCTGTGGGTTCTGGATACCGGTCCCGGCGCGGGTCAAGGGCGTGATCGCCGCAGTGGTTCCCTTTCTGCTATGGAGCGTCGTCACGTTCCCCGTCTACATGGCGCTGGCTCACAAGGGGGAGGGCTTTGCGGGTGTGATGCTGGCCCTTCTTGTCATGGTCCCCCTATGGATGCTCGCAGCTATTCCAGGGATCGTGTGGGTGGTGAGAAGCCGCAGGAACTACATCCTCGGCCTGACAGGCAAGCGTCTCATCGTCCTACGATACCGGGGCGCCCTGAACGTGCAAGAGGCCGGCGAGTGTGCCCTGACGCCGCCGCCGCAAGTCAGCACCTCGGTGAATCGGTTCTTCACGGAGATCAGGGTCCTCGACGAGGCGGCCCCCATCGTCGTCCGATGCGTACACAACGCCATGCCGAACAATCGTGAGCATTCGGAGGCCATTGCCGCACGGTTGTCCGAGGCGGCTGCGCCGTGACAGAGACGCCACGCCCACACCGCGTGCTTCGGGGCAGTTCCCGGGACAGGGGCAGTACGTAGGGTGTACGAAGTACACCAAATCGGAACGAATTGGGGATGGGACGCGAAAAGCAATGGTGTACGTCGTACACCCTACATCTGCGCGCGTGGGTCATTTCCCCAATATCTCTTTCACTGCCGCGATGAGGCTCTTTGCGTCGGGTTCGAGGGGGACGTCTTGCTGTTCGCCTTTTTGGAGGTCTTTCACTTGGCAGGTGCCGGAGGTGAACTCGGTTTCGCCGGCGATGAGGGCGACGCGGAAGCCGCGGCGGTCGGCGTATTTTAGTTGCTGGCCGAGCTTCTTGGGGTCGGGGAAGACTTCCACGCCGATCCCGGCGGCGCGGAGCGCGGCGGCCAGCTTGAGGTAGTCGTGGAGCCGGGCCTTGTCGAAATAGGGGATGAAGACGGGCGCGGGTGTAGAGACCTTCTCGATCATTTTGAGCTCTTCCATGGCGGCCAGCAGACGGTCGAGCCCCAGGGAGGCCCCCACGCCGGGCAGCTCCCGGCTGGTGTAAAGCCCGGCGAGGTTGTCGTAACGCCCGCCGGAGCAGACGCTGCCGATGTCGGGGAGCGCGTCGAGAAACGTCTCGAAGACGGTGCCCGTGTAGTAGTCGA
>JBDRTC010000262.1:0-2356 GCA_043824335.1 Planctomycetota bacterium
GGGGTGAGGGGTGAGGGGTGAGGGGTGAGGGAGCGCCGGAAAAGGCGGAACTACCGGAATGAAAATGCTCTTACGGTTTGTGCTCGTGACGGTTCGGAATGAAGACGCTCGCAGTCCTCACTCCTCATCCCTCACCCCTCACCCCTCGCCCCTCATCCCCTTATGGTTTATGCTCGCGGTCGTGCCGGCGGTCGCCGCCGGCGCCGACGCGGTCTCCCCGCCGCCGGCCGGTTCCCAACTGGCGCCGGACGAGAACGCCTGCCTGATGTGCCACGGCGAAGCCGACTTGTGGGAGGATGACACGCTTCGGCTCCACATGCCTGCCGAGAAGTTCGCCGACGACGTTCACTGGCAAAAGGGCGTCAATTGCCACGACTGCCACGGCGGAGATCCCACGGTCTTCGATGCCGGCGATTTGCACGCCGCCGAAGACGGGTTCCGGGCGTTGAAGGACGTCAGGAAGGCATGCGCCAACTGCCACGAAGAGCAACTGACCGGCCTCGGCACGGGCGTTCACGCCAAGGTGGGGCCGGCCGACGACAGCGGCCGGGGCACGCCGATGGGCTGCGCCGAGTGCCACGGCGACAACCCCCATCTGCTCTATGGAGCCGACGACAGCCGCTCGCCCGTCTTCCTCGACCACCAGGTGCGGCTCTGCGGCGCGTGCCACGGGAGAAGCTTCGGTGAGTACGAGAAGAGCGTACACGGGCACGGCCTGGAGCAGTCGGGGCTCTTGGTCACGGCGGTTTGTGCCGATTGCCACGGCGCCCATGGCATCCTCCCGGCCGAAGACGAGCGATCCACGCTCCACACGACCAACGTTGCGGGCACCTGCGCGAAATGCCACCGGTTTGTCGAGGAGCGGCTCGATAAGAGCGTCCACGGCGGCGGCAACGGACCGGGGGGCGCAACCGACGAGCCGGCCTCCGGCGGGACAGTGAAGCGAAAGCCGAGCTGCACCGACTGCCACTTCGGGCACGACCTGCCCCATCCCAAATCGGCCCTGTTCCGGCAGCGGCTTTCCGATCGCTGCGGAAACTGCCACGAGAATCTGTCCCAGGAATACGGGATGAGCCTGCACGGGGCGTTGACCCAATTGGGCTACTGGCCGGCGGCCAAGTGCTCCGACTGCCACGGCTCCCACGACATCCTCCCCGTCAGCGATCCGGCGTCTCGTCTGGCCCGGGGCGAGAACCGGCTGGCGACGTGCAAGAAATGCCACCCCCACGCGGTGGCGAACTTCTGCGACTTCAACCCGCACGCCGACCACAGGGACGCCGAGCGCTACCCGCTCTTGCACTACACCCACCTGGGAATGGAGCTTCTGATCTTCTCGGTCTTCACGTTCTTCGGGGTCCATACGCTCCTCTGGTTCGTCCGTTCGCTCGTTCACGTGCGGCGTCACGGGCGTCCCGTGCGGCTCGCGGTGGGCTCGCCGGCCTACGTCCGCTTCGAGCCGATCCATCGGGTCCTTCACGCCATCGTGATCGTCTCGTTCCTGGGGCTTGCGCTCACGGGCCTGCCGCTGAAGTACAGCGATCAGGCGTGGGCCGGCATCCTCGCCCGCGCCCTGGGCGGCTTCGACTCCACCCGCGTCTGGCACCACATCTGCGCGGTGCTGACCGTCTTCTACTTCACCGCACACCTGGTGTGGATGGCCCGGCGCGTCGTCGAGCGTTGGATTGAGGGGGTCGGCGTGAAAGAGCTTGCCTTCGGCCCCGATTCACCCATCCCGAACGTGCGGGATGCCCAGGACATGTTCCGCATGTTCCGCTGGTTCCTCGGCCTGGGGCCGAAGCCGGTCTTCGAGCGTTGGACGTATTGGGAAAAGTTCGACTACTGGGCCGTCTTCTGGGGAGTGGGCATCATCGGAACCTCCGGGCTGATCCTCTGGTTCCCGAACTTCTTCAGCATGGTGCTTCCCGGCGAGGCCTTGAACATCGCAAAGGTGATTCACTCGGAAGAGGCGCTTCTGGCCACCAGCTTTATCTTTGCCATCCACTTCTTCGGCACGCATTTCCGCCCGGAGAAGTTCCCCATCGACATGTCGATCCTCACCGGCCTGGTGAGCGAGGAGGATCTCGAGGAGGAGCGTCCCGAGTTCCTCGCCCGCATGCGCGAGGCCGGCAAGCTCGACGAGCTGCGAGGCACGGGTCCCACCCGGGGTGTCTTCGTCGTGATTTCCGTGGCGGGATCGGTGGCCCTCCTGATCGGGCTCTGCCTGCTGGTGGGCATCATTGTGTCCGTCCTGGGCGGCTGAGGTCGAACGACGGGCTCTCCGGGTGGCATGGCGTCGCTTGCGTCGCCATGTTTCCGCCCCACATGCCCACGCTTCGCGAGGGCATGCCACCCAACA
>JBDRTC010000263.1:0-4624 GCA_043824335.1 Planctomycetota bacterium
TCCCCCTCCCCAACCGGGAAATTATCTGTCGGCCGCCCCTTAGCGGAAGGCCCGGCCGGGGCAATCATCTCCCCTCGGGCAGCATGATGAGGAAGTGTAGCCTTCTTGGCAAGCCCGACCGACCGGCTGGAACGCGTCGAGCGGGGGAAAACTGCACTTTGTCCAGCGCCCCGATTGTGGGATACTCTCGGCGAATTCGGCCGCATTTCCCCCGCAGGAAGGAGCCGCCATGGCTTCCCGGCGTCCCGTCAGAATCTTCTTCTCGGCCGGCGAGCCCAGCGGGGACTTGCACGGCGCCAACCTGATCCGCAAGCTCAGCCGGCAGTGTGACCGGTTCGAGGCGGTCGGCTACGGCGGGCCCGAGATGGAAGCGGCCGGCTGCCGATTGCACGCCGATCTGACGGCCCTGGCGGTGATGTGGCTCTTGCGGGCGCTACTGAATCTCGACAAGTTCTGGAAGCTCTTGTGGCGGGCCGACCGCTACTTCCGCGACGAGCGGCCCGACGCCGTCGTGCTCATCGACTACCCGGGCTTCAACTGGTGGATCGCCTGGCGGGCGAAGAAGCACGGCATTCCGGTCTTCTATTATGTGCCGCCGCAGATTTGGGCCTGGGCCCGCTGGCGGGTGAAGAAGATGCGGCGGCTGGTGGATCACGTGCTCGCCAGCCTGCCCTTCGAGGAGACGTGGTTCCGCGAGCACGGCGTGAGGGCGACCTTCGTGGGCCATCCGTTCTACGACGAAGTCGGCCGGAAGCCGCTGGACGAGGCGTTCCTCGCCCGGTTCCGCGGCCGGCCCGGCCCGCTGGTGACGATTCTGCCCGGCTCACGCACGCAAGAGGTCCAGGCGAATCTGAAATGGTTCCTCAAGGCGGCGGCGAAAGTGCGTGCCGCGGTGCCCGAGGCGCGCCTGGCCATCGCCGCCTTCAAGCCCCACCATGCCCAGATCGCCCAACGGCAGGTCGAGGCGTGCGGGCTCGACGTCGAGATCCACGTGGGCAAGACACAGGAGCTGATTCACCTGGCCGACTGCGCGATGGCGGTTTCGGGCTCCGTATCCCTGGAGCTTTTGTACCACACCAAGCCGACGGTGATCCTCTATTGGATCAGCCGGCCGGCCTACGTGGTGCAACCGTTCGTACGCAAGGTCAAGTACATCACGCTGGTCAACTTGCTCACGACCGACGAGCTGTATCCCAAGGACATAACGCCTTTCGATCCGAGCCAGCCCGACGCCGATCGGGTCCTCTTTCCCGAGTACCTGACCTGCGCGGACAAGTCGTCGGAGATTGCCGCCCACGTGATCGAGTGGCTCACCGACTCGGCGAAGCGTGAAGCCCGAGTGGGGGAGCTTGCCCGGCTGAAGGCCGAGGTGGCCCACGGCGGCGCGTCCGCCCGGGCGGCCGAGTACATCCTCAACACCCTGGCTGCGCCCGGACGACCGCTCGCGGCTTAAATCAGTGATGCCCCCTTTTCTCCCCCTGTAACTGCCAGGGTGGCATGCCCTCGCGCAGCGTGGGCATGTGCGCGTAAACATGGCAACGCAAGCAACGCCATGCGACCCGACGTTGCTGGTTGACGGTTATCTCGAAAAACCCCATACTGATGGTCGACATTTGGAACGGGGCATGGGGGAAGGCAAATGAAGGGGTGATATCATGGGTACGAACCAGTCGACCGAGGCTTTCCTTGGGCTTGTCCAGGAACGTCTTGACGATCTCCGGGGGCGACTAGACGAACTGGTGCAGTTGCTTCCACAAGAGGACCGCGACCAGAAAGTCACCACGGCTCGGGCAGCACTAGAAGCAGCGAACGTGTTGAATGTGGCGCTTGCCAGGGAGGATCAGCCATCATGGCTAGCAGCAATCAGGGAGGCACTTTCCAGGTATTGTCACACCCCGGGTGCGAACCATGCCGTTCTGGTTATGAACGCCTTAACGAGACATTACGTCGCAATTAAAGAACACTCGTTTGACTTTGGCACGTCGGGTGTAGAACCCTTTGATTTTGATGGTGTTTACGAGAGGTATAGGAGCGAGAGTCGCGTCCCCGAGTTATTTGACAAGTTGATAGAGATATTGGAGAAGATTGTCCAATGCAAGGAGCTTGATAGCCGCAGTGTCGTGGAAGCCCTTGAGACTATTATCGCAACATTGAGGAAGAATCGCGAGGGGTCTTTTTTCTCGATGGTCTGCTCATGGGATTTCTTCCGTACATATATGAAGAACGTTGCGTGGGAACAGTTTGAGAGTATACCTGTCCTTGGCCCGTTCGTAACCGCTTTGCATACCACGATTGGTGAAATGGACAAGGAAATGTCCAACGTCTATCAAGGTATGAACAAAGATCTGATTGGCAGAGTATCCGCCGAATTCCCCGCCCTCACGTACCAACCCCTTGCTCTCCCCGCTCCTCCGGACGAGCCTTCTGAAGAATCGGATGACGACGCTGACAGCATCCAAGGCGAAACGGAAAGCTGAGGATGAGCAGAAGGAGACGGAAAAGGGGACATCACTGATTAATTGCGCCTTTCCTCCAACAATCAGTGATGTCCCCCTTTTCTTTCAAAACACAAAACAATGGACAAAACAATGAGTTCTGACCCCTTTTCTTTCTGCCATCCGTTGGGCTCGCGGGCAAAAGTGTTGTTGACGAGCGTCTTCGGACCTTTCGCCCAAGACGACGAGTACGGCAGCCGCAAGATCAACCCAATGGAGCTCTGGCACAACCAGGTGACACGGGTGCAAGGCCCGTTTTCGCTGCGGATGTTCAATCGTTCCTGGGGTCTGATGTTCATTCAGGCGAACGTTGAGGCCCCTTGCGTGCTGTTGGATTTCCCGGTTCTGGACCGTTTCATTGCGGAAATCCGGGAGAATCATTACGACGTTGTGGGAATCAGCGCCATCCCGCCAAATCTGCTCAAAGTGGAAACGATGTGCAAACTGGTGCGCCGGCACCTGCCCGACGCCACCATCGTGGTCGGCGGCCACGTCGCCGGCATCCCCAACTTGAAAGAGCGGGTCGATGCAGAGTTCATCGTACGAGGCGAGGGCGTGCGATGGTTTCGCCGATTCCTTGGCGAGGATCCGAATCGACCTATCCGTCATCCCGAGATCCACACCGGCATCGGAACCCGGGCCATGGGAAGTTCCGGCAACAGCCAGCCCATTGAGCCAACGGCCACGCTGGTCCCTTCGGTCGGCTGTCCGCTGGGGTGCAATTTCTGCGGCACTTCGGCCCTGTTCGGCGGCAAGGGGAAGTACATTTCCTTCTACGAGACGGGCGACGAGCTGTTCGAGATCATGTCCAAGCTGGAAGCCTCGATGGGAGTCCAATCGTTCTTTGTGATGGACGAAAACTTCCTGCTGCACCGGAAACGTGCGCTCCGCTTGCTGGAATTGATGGAGACCCACGACAAGGCTTGGAGTCTGCAGGTCTTCAGTTCCGCCAAGGTCATTCGCACCTACACCATCGACCAACTCATCTCGATAGGGCTCTCCTGGGTGTGGATGGGGCTGGAAGGCAAGAATAGCGGCTACGGCAAATTGGACGGCGTGGACACCTTCGAACTGGTCGGTCAGCTGCAATCACACGGAGTTCGCGTTCTGGGGTCGACCATCATCGGACTGGAGCACGACGCGCCGGAGGACATCGAAGGGGCGATTGACCACGCCGTGCGGCACGACGCCGATTTCCACCAGTTCATGCTCTACTCTCCCAGTCCCGGAACGCCCTTCTACCATGATCTGGCAGACCGAGGACGGCTCAAGGACGAGGAGGAATTCCCTTGGGCCGACTGGCATGGACAACGGGCGTTCAGTTGGCGTCATCCGCACATCAAAGACGGCCAGGAAACGGAATTCATCGTGCGGGCGTTCAGCCGCGACTTCGAGGTCAACGGTCCCAGCGTATTGCGGGCGATGCGGACCATGCTCAGCGGCTGGAAGCGGTACAAGGACCATCCGGAACCGAGGATTCGTCGGCGCTTTACTCGGGAAGTGAAATCGCTTCGTAAACTGGGCGCCGCCGTGGTCGCCGCCACCAAGGAGTACTACCGAGATAATCCGCCGCTTCACGCCAAGATGTCGAAGCTGCTCCGCGACGTGTGCGACCAGTTTGGGGCCCGAGCCCGCCGGGTCGCCGAGGTGGCAGGCCCCTACGTGCTGGAAGCAATCCGTGCCGAGGAAAAGAAGCTAGCCGAGGGCTGGACCTACGAGCCACCCACCTTCTACGACCTCAACGATGCTTGCCGACGCCGTTTCGGCAAGGATCATCCCCAGGCCGCTCCCTGTCGGTACGTGACTTGCGGCACAGGTGAACCCCTTTTCCCCTTGCCGTGAGAAACGTCCCTCACGGGCGCGGCCAATTCTTGGCTTTGATTTTTGCCGGCCGGTCGGGGATGATGGGGGGATGGGAAGAACGCGGAGAAGACGAGTTGGGGAGCACGATACCCGGTGGGCGAGCGGGCCGGCACGGAGATTGGGGGCCACTCGCCCTGGGGCAAAGGTAGCTGGCGCCTCGTGTCACCTTGATTTGTGGGCGGCACTGGCTGCTTGTCAGCCAGTGCGTCCCGCTGGGTCTCGCTCGAGCCGGACACTGGCTGACAAGCAGCCAGTGCCACCCAACC
>JBDRTC010000264.1:0-5313 GCA_043824335.1 Planctomycetota bacterium
CCCATCTGCTCTTCTTCCCACTTCTTCAGGTGGTCAAACATCTCTTCCTCCTTTGCAGTGATCTTTTCACTGCACTGGGAGGAAGCTCTTACTCCACCTATTTCACCGCTCTAAACGGCAAGCATTTCGGACAGCATAACAGGGGGCAGACAGATCGCAGGTGCGTGCTGGGGCGAGTCGGGGATTCCGGCGGAGTGGTTGGACGGGCTGGCCCGGAAGGATATGATCGAGCAGGCGCTGTCGGGATTGGGTGTGCTGCGGGAAGGGCAAGACAAGTAGCATGCGGCGGATCTCCGAGACGGAGGAAAATACTCTCCAGAAAGGCACTCCCGGCAGCGGCCAGAACGATCAGAAGAAGTACGACACTGCTGGCCACAAGCAACACAATCATGCAACCGACGAGCAACGTCCTGATACCGTCCCTAACGAACCGCTCGGGCATGCTCTCTTCCAGGCTGTCGTACAACGCGGCGTATTCGGCGTGGAAATGTGGCGGATGGTGGTCATTGTAGAACATCTTGATGACGATGCCGTAAAAGCGGCTGATTTCAGGCATCGACTTCTGCCTTCCCCAAACTGGGGAACACTTCCTCGGGTGATTTGCCCGTGATCTCCATGTACAGCGCGTCGGGGCAGAGTTCCACTTGATCCCCCCATCGGATTTCGCCGCCCGGTCCGATCGACACGTTCTCAAAGGCGGCCGGCTCGTTCCACAAGCTGAACACGCCTTTGCCGACGAGCCCGGAAAGGTCGACTTCTCCCTCGACGCCGTCAGCATACCGCAGGTGCAGTCTGTAACGGGCAAGCGGTGTTACGCTGATGGGCTGGAACATCTGGGCTGGCCTCTTCAACGCGTGGAAAGCAATACGTGGGCGAAGTCGCGACAAACGTACCAGATCGTGTACATTTTACCACTCCCGGAAGACCGAACAACCCCTGAGGCTTGCTTTGTCGCCACTGCCATCGCGAGCACGATTCCCATCGTGCCGTGGCACGCTGGAGACGTACCGCGCTGGTCAGGAACGAATGTCTTCCGATTGCCGGCCTCGCTCCAATTGCCGGATGATCTCGTCGACGTCGTAGACGCAGCCACCCCAGGTGCCGCCGCCGACGCGTTGCAGGGCGGCCCAGAGGCGGGTTTCGTCGGGGAGCTGGGGGTCGGGGGAAAGCTCGGGATGAGGGGCGCGGGAGGCCAGCACCCGGGCGCCCTCTTCGGGGTCGAACCGGCCGCTTGCGTCGCCGACGAAGTCCACGGAGCCTTCGAGCTGGTTGCAGTCGATCTCGATGCGGATCGTGTCGCCGTCGCGGACCTTCGAGAGCGGTCCGCCGGCCAGGGCCTCGGGCCCGACCAGCCCGATGCACGCGCCGGTGCTGACGCCGGAGAACCGGGCGTCGGTCACCACGGCGACCTCGTGTCCCCAGGAGAGATGTTTCAGGGCGGCGGTGATCTGGTAGATTTCCTCCATGCCCGAGCCGAGCGGGCCGCGGCCCATCAGCACCAAAACGTCGCCCGGCTTGATCGGCCGGCCGCCGGTCCCCTTGATGGCGGCGATGGCGGCGGTCTCGCGCACAAACGCCCGGGCCGGGCCGGTGCGGCGGTAAACGCCGTCGGCGTCGACCACGCGGGGGTCGATCGCCGTGCTTTTGATGGCCGAGCCCTCCGGGGCGAGGTTGCCCCGGGGAAAGCAGACGGTGCTGGTCACGCCCAGCTCGGCGGCCCGCTCGGGCGTGAGGATCACGTCGTCGGGGTCGACGCCGTCGGATTCACGGAGCCGCTTTCTGAGCGCCTCGCGGCGCGGCGAGGTCTCCCACCACTCGAGCAGCTCGCCCAGCGGACGGCCGGTGATCGTCACGGCGTCGAGCTCCAAGAGCCCCAGCGCGCGGAGCCGCAGCATCACCTCGGGCACGCCGCCGGCCATGAACACGCGGACCGTGGGGTGATTAACCGGCCCGTTGGGCAGCACGTCGACCAGGCGCGGCACGCGGCGGTTGACGACCGTCCACTCGTCGATCGTGGGCCGCTTCAGGCCCGCCGAATAGGCGATGGCCGGCAGGTGCAAAAGCACGTTGGTCGAGCCCCCGAAGGCCGCGAACACGGCCATGGCGTTGCGCACGGAGGCGTCGGAGAGGACGTCGCGGGTCTTGATTCCCCTTCGGTCCATGGCCATGAGGGCCTTGGCGGTCCGCCGGGCCATGTCGAGCCAGATGGGCTGCCCGGAGGGGGCCAACGCGGCGTGAGGGAGCGTCAACCCAAGCGCTTCGCCGACCACCTGGGAAGTGGCGGCCGTGCCCAAAAAGTGACAGCCCCCGCCCGGCGACGCGCAAACGCCGCATCCCAGCACGCAGGCCTCTTCCAGCGACAGCTCCCCGCGCGAGAAGCGGGCGCCGATCGACTGGATCTTGCCGGTGTCTTCGCCGTCGATCGGGGGCAGGGTGACGCCGCCGGGCACCAGGGCCGTGGGCAGGTCGTGGAAGCTGGCCAGGGCCATCATCGTCGCCGGCAAGCCCTTGTCGCAGGTGGCCACGCCCAGCACGCCCCGGGCGGTGGGGATCGAGCGCACCTGGCGGCGGAAGACCGAGGCGGCGTCGTTGCGATAGGCCAGGCTGTCGAACATGCCGGGCGTGCCCTGGGTGCGGCCGTCGCAGGGGTCGGTGCAATGGGCGGCGTACGGGACACCGCCCGCCTCGCGAATCTGATCGGCCGCGGCCTTGAGCGCCAGGCCCAGTTCCCAATGGCCCGTGTGATACCCCAGCGCGATCGGCGTGCCGTCGTCGGCCCGCACGCCGCCGAGGTTGCTGATTAGGACGAACTGGGGCCCGGCCAGGGCGGCAGGGGTCCAGCCCATGCCGGCGTCTTCGGTCATGCCGAAGGCGTCGCCGCTGGGCCGATGCCGGAGCATCTCTTCGGAAAGCGGCAGCTTGCCCTCGGGGCCGGGGCCGCGGGTAACGACGTCGTGGAGCGAAGGGTCGCCGGAGTCGAGGATCTCGGCCAGTTCGGATGGGTCCACAGGAGGGCCTCCGCGTGTGCGACAAGGAAGGATGCAGCGCGCGCCAAGCGATGATCCTACCTTACCGGCGGCATGCGGCTCAAGCGGCGCCGGCGATTCCGGTCGGAAGACCGGCGCGCGACGGGTGCGGAGATTGGGCACGGCAGGCCCGCGTCGCCGTGACCGGGCCTGCAAGACGACCTCGCTTTGCGAATCAGAAGCCACCCAACGTCTCACCGCCCTGGGACGTGCTGACCGCCCGCCAGGTGTCGATGTCGATCGTCTCGGACACAAACCTTGCCGACCCGTCGCACATCGTGACCTGCACGCCACCGGGATGGCGGCTTCGGGCGGCGAACATCGTCGGCCAACCGCTGGCAGTTACGGCGCAGGGCGGGTTTGGGGAATTGTTGTTGCAGTAATAGGCGTCGTAGATCCGGTCGGGCAAGGGGCTGTTGGGCGACAGGTAGGTTGTGAACTGGGAAGCATCGCTCCACCAACTAAACCCGCGCAGGTCGCGTCCTTGCCCGATGATGACTTCGGAGAGCATCAGCGTGTTGCTCAGCCCGTCGAGGACACTGGCAAACTTTTGGCAGACTTCGGTCTTGCCACCGATGCAACTTGAAGTCACCCGCCTGAACGGAGCGCCCAGGAATCGCACGCCGCTGAGTGTCCCTTGGCCATAGTGGGTGTTGCCGTAGTTCACCACGTAGTTGTGCGATTGGACGCCGATGATCGGCGCATTGGGCTGGTCGCTGGGGCAATAGAACGCGCTAATGCCCTTCTGCGTAGTGACGGGCAGATTGACCGCGTGGCCATACCGGTTCTGAGTAGCAGCATTGCCGTCGCCGGTGCACTTAGGGCCCTCGGAATACATCTCAAACAGGGCGTTCTGCTCGATGTACGGCAGCACGGGCACTTTCCACGTTCCCCAGCAGCAACTGAAGGCCCCGATGGGAAGCGTCTTGTAGGTGTCGTGGTAATTGTGCATCGCCAAGCCAAGCTGTTTGAGATTGTTGGTGCACTGCGAGCGGCGGGCCGCCTCGCGGGCAGCCTGAACCGCAGGCAACAGCAGGGCGATCAAGATGCCGATGATCGCGATCACGACCAGCAGCTCAACCAGGGTAAAACCTCGTTTTCGCGGATACATGTCTTCACCTCCCCAGGTAACATGAGTCCTCGAAAGCGGCGCCACGACCACGCGCCGAGGGCTCCGCTTCCACACGGTGATAAGGCGACTTGCTATTGGATGTCGAAATCGAACTTCTGCGGGCCGCCACCGGTGACGGTTATCTCCTGCTTGCTTTCGGTGTTGTACTCCGCGGGAATCCGGTCCTCGGGTTCCGGCGCCCCTTCTTCAGCCATCCCGGGCATCTCGGGAACTTCGGCCGAGGGATCTTCGACGGTCGACGAGATCTTCACCAGGTACGTTCCGGGCGGCAGGCCTTGCTGGGCAGGTACGCTGTAACTGCCGCCGGAAATCATCGCACCGGTGTGAACGGCCGCGCCTTCCCCCGTTGAAGTAAACTCGATCGTTCCCTGATCCAGCGCTTTTCCCTCAAAGGTGACCGTTCCCGAAACGCCCAAACGCCCTCCCGTGTCCGCCGGAGCGCACCCGGCAAGCAGTGCAACCCCCACTGTGCAGACGATGACCGCACCAGACCAAATCGTTTTGCTCATCCTATTGACCTCCTTGGGTGAAACGCCAGCGTGCCGCGAAACTACGGGTCTTCACGATTGCATCCGGCACTCGCCCTCGGTGATACGGAAACGGCTGCGGGAAGCTACCGCGGCCGGGAAATCTCCACGCCGATCCACTCAACCGGCGGACCGGAATCCCCCGACAACCGAGAATGCCACGCCCCTCCCCGTCCACACCCATGGGAAACCTGCTCCCTCGGGCGTACTACGACCTCAAGCCGGTGCGAGTCTACCGCGAGAGGACGGGAAATGCAAGAACTAAGGTCCTTCGAATCGAGGATTTCCTCCTCCGCCTTTTTCGGGGGGTCACCATATCGCCTGGAGGTGTCGGTGGGCGACGGGCCGTGGGGCATTCTCCTATAATACATTTGGCATATCATCGGGATACTTTTGTCACCGAGTAGTGAAACATTGCATGTCTGAAGGCTCCCTGCCAAACGACAACTCCCAAGCGGCCGAAAAGGTCCGCTCGTTTCCCCATGCGCCGGGGGTCTACCTGATGAAGGACGCCGCCGGCAGGGTGATCTACGTGGGGGAGGCGAAGGACTTGCGAAACCGGGCGGGGAGCTATTTTCTCAAGGCGGCCGCCGAGGAGCCGCGGACCGCCCGGCTGGTGCGTGAAATC
>JBDRTC010000265.1:0-8099 GCA_043824335.1 Planctomycetota bacterium
GGACGACGATCTCCGACAGCGTCCCATGTGCCCGAACGCTTGGCGGAGCACCCGATCGGTCAACGCGAGCACGTCCAGCCCGGCCATGTCGATGACGGCAAGCGGTCCCATGGGAAATCCGAACTCGATCATCACACTAGCGATCGAGGCGGCCAGCTCGTCCAGAAGCGCGAAGCTCAACGTGTTCAGCGGCGGCCGATCGAGCCGCAGCGCGCAAAGGCCGTCAGACACGCGGTAGTCGATCATCGTGGTCTCTTTGCCGGACAAGAACGTCCGTACGATCTTAGCCGGTCCGTTCCGCAAGGTCGACCCGGCGGACTTCGAGCCCCGGCCAGCGCGAGCCCAAAGCCTTCGGAAAGGCCGCACATTACCACCCCCCAAGTGGACCATGCCTTTGGACCGCGGAATTGTCTGCCCCCGGCGGTTGGGCTACAATCAAAGGTGGCACGTGAGGCTGCTGGTGGCAGGCACTCTTTTCGCGCGGACCGGTCGGCCGAGAGGTATCATGATGGCTACCACCGTGGTGTTTGAAGAACTGGTGGAGATCCCCCTGAATCTCGGCTCGTTGGCCGACTTCCGCCGCTGGGCCGTCTCGGAGGACTTTCCCGAGCGGGGCAGGATCGACTATATCGCGGGAAGAATCGAGGTCGACATGTCGCCTGAAGATTTCTTCTGCCATGGAACGCTGAAGACGGAAGTCGTGGGCGTGCTGCACCGCCGGGTAAAGCGGGAGAACCTCGGTCATCTGGTGTCTGATCGCACGCGCGTTTCGTCTGTCGAGGCGGACCTTTCGGCCGAGCCGGACGTCGTCTTCCTCTCCCACGAAACGCTCGACACGGGCCGCGCCCGCCTGGTCCCCAAGGCTGGAAGCGAGCCGGGACGCTACGTCGAGCTCGAGGGGGCGCCGGACCTGATCGTCGAGATCGTCAGCGACCATTCGGTGACCAAAGACACGCGCCGGTTGCCCGAGGCGTACTTCAAGGCCGGCGTGCCCGAGTTTTGGCTGGCCGACGCCCGGGGGGAGCAGTTGGTCTTTCAAATTCATCGACGCGGCGAGTCCGGCTATCAGGCCGTCGACATGGATCCGGATGGGTTCCAGACCTCCGCCATCTTCGGTTGCGGCTTCCGGCTCGACGGCCGCCGCAACCCCAAGGGAAACTGGACGTTCGATCTCCGGGAGAAGGGATAAGGTGCGTGCCGCTGATCTTGTCCTGTTGGTCGTCTTGACGACCGCGCCCGCTCCCGGCGACGAGGTGGCCGTCTTGGCACGCAACCTTGCCGACCGGTCCAAGAACATCGCGGCGGAGTATCCCCAGTTCGGCAATCTGACGCTGTGCGTGGGGCAACGGGGCTTCATGGAGTGGACGGCCCAGGTCGAGGGCGGATCGTACTTCGTCCACTTCCTCTACTGCTCCGGCGAAGAGCGCCCCTGCCGATTGAGCGTCAACGCCGAGGACCATCCCGGCGACGTGCTGGGCGAGATCACCGGCGGGTTTATGCCGGCCAACCTCACGTGGAAGACGGTTGGCCCGCTCAGCCTCGGGAAAGGCGAGAACCGCATCCGCATCGCCGCCGACGGCTACATGCCCCATCTCAAGGGGATTTACGTCTCGCCCCGTAAAGAGCCGCCGGCGCGGTCCGTCTTTCCCATGAGCCGGGAAGAGGTTGCCGACCTACGGGCGAAGCTCAACCTTGAGGGCTTCCGCAAGGCCGTTGCCTGCCTGGCGGAAAAGTACCGGGATTCCTATCCCAACGCCGAAACGTACTCTGCCGGGATCGACGCGATCGAGAACGACCTGGCCCAGCGCGGCGAGGACCCGCGGGCGGTCGAGGAGCTGGCCGAACGGGTCGACCGGCTCCGCCGCGACGCGCTGGTAGTCGATCACCCTCGGCTTCGGTGCGGCAAGCTGCTCTTCGTCAAGCGGCACACCTACCAGTCGAGCCACTACTACACCGACTACATCGACGGATGCCGTCATTTCGGCGGCAACTTGTGCGTGCTCTCGCTGGCCGACGGGGAAGTGACCGAGCTGGTCCCCGAGCTGGCCGGCGGGATTTTTGGGCGGTACGATCTTTCGTTCGACGGCCTCCGCGTTGTGTTCGGCTACAAGGCCCGGCAGGAAGCGGGCTTCCGCCTCTGGGAAGTGGGCGTCGACGGCCGGGGCCTCCGCCAGGTCACCTTCGACCCGCCCGACGAAGAGGAGCGGATCGAGAAGTACAGGCACCGGGAGCTGAAGGAGTGGGCCGGGCGTCCGATCGTCTACAATCACCACACCGACGACATGCACCCCTGCTACCTGCCCGACGGAGGCATCTGCTTCATCTCCACCCGGTGCGAGCGGGGCATCCTCTGCGACGGGGCCGATGTCTACACGACCACCACGCTCTACCGCATCGACGCCGACGGGCGGAACATCGAGGTCCTCTCCGACAGCCCCTTGAGCGAGTCGCTCCCCAGTGTGATGGGCGACGGGCGGATCCTCTACACCCGGTGGGAATACGTCGACAAGGCCGACGTGGTGATCAAATGCCTCTGGGCGATGCGGCCCGACGGCACCGGATCCGTGGAAATTTTTGGCAACAACATCACGTTCCCCGACGGCATGCTCCAGGGCCGCGCCGTGCCGGGCTCGAGCCATCTGTTCACCGTGGTCGGCGCCCCGCACATGCCGGCGGGCGTGGGAACCGTGATCCGCCTGGATCTGAACTATCCCATCCGCACGCGCGAGCCGATGACCTACATTACGCCCGAGGTCGACGTCCGCACCGAGTACGGATGGTTCCACCGCCGCGGCGACGATTGGGCGCCCGGCACCCGGGGCCCCCTGTTCACCGACGTTCTTCCCCTCGACGACCGGTTCTTCCTCGCCAGCGCCAACCTCGACCGGGAGTACAACGAGGTGGCCGGCTACGCGTTGTACCTGATCGACGAGTTCGGCAACCGCGCGTTGATCCATCGCGAGCGGGAAACCTCGTGCTGGCAGCCGATCCCGCTTGTGCCGCGCCGGCGCCCGCCCGTGCTCCCGGCGAGCGAGCGGAAAAAGGGGACAGGTCCAATTGGTGCGAAGCACCCTCCGGGCCGTGCCGGCAAATTGGACCTGTCCCCTTTTTCCGATCCGGCCACCGTGGTGATGAGCGATGTGTACGCGGGCCTCGAAGGCGTTGAGCGGGGGACGATCAAGTACCTGCGCGTGCTGGAGACCGTTCCCCGGCCCTGGTCGGCCCGGCGCACTTGGGAGGGCGACACGCGCTACCAGCAGCACGCCGTGGTGTCGATGAACACGCATCTGCACGTCAAGCGGCTCCACGGCATCGTGCCGGTGGAGGAGGACGGTTCGGCCCATTTTCGCGTTCCGGCCGACAAGAACCTCTTCTTCCAGGCCCTCGACGAGAACTTCATGGAGGTGCAGCGGATGCGCACGTTCGTGAACTTCCGCCCCGGCGAGCGGCGATCGTGCATCGGCTGCCACGAGATGCGCAAGTGGGCCCCGGCCGCCAAGCCCGTGCTGGCGCTGGGTCATCCGCCCCACGACCCGGCCCCGCAGCCCGGCGAAACGGCCCCCAGGGCGCTCTACTACCCGACCGACGTCCAGCCGATCCTCGACCGGCACTGCGTCGAGTGCCACAACGCCGAGAAGCCCGAGGGAAAAATCGACCTCTCGGGCGAGCTGACCGAGCTGTTCAACCGCTCCTACGAGAACCTCCTTTCAAAGGGCCTGGTTTCCGTCTGGCGCGAGAACGACCCCAAGACGGGCGAGGCGGCCCCGATCCGGCCCTACACGCTCGGCTCCCACGCCAGCCGGCTGGTGACCCTCATCCGCGAAGGCCACGAGAACGCGGTACTCACCCGGGAAGAGTTCATCACGCTGGTCACCTGGGTCGACGCCAACGCCCCCTACTACGGCAGCTACTTCGGCCGCCGCAACCTCAAGCACCGCGACCACCCCGACTTCCGCCCGACGCCGACCGTTCCCTGATCCGAATCGGCTCGGGGGATGTCCGGGTGCGGTGAGGAACGTGGTTGGCGCCGTGGGCCTCACCGGGCGCTTTTTGTAAGGAGTCCGTAGGGTGCGTGTCAACGCACCATCGTCCACGTTGCCTGCCCACACTATGGTGCGTTTCACGCACCCTACGAGACCCCGTGCGAGCACTGCTTGCACGCTGAGGCCGGCGGGGTCGAAATCGGGGTTTGTGATTCCGGGCGCACCGGGTAGAACTTGCAAAACTTACAATTGCAGCGGCGGCGGTTCGCTGGAGTCGGGCCCCGGGTGACGGGCGCCCAACCGGATGCCGGGGAAGAGGTTCCGGCGATTGGAGGCGAGTCGGCGGAGCGTTTTGAGCTGATTGGCTTGGCGTTTGCTGCGGGCTCGCCCCGTCACGTCCGGCCGAAGGGAAGCGGCCGATCCATCACATCAGAATCAACGAAGTCACGGAGACGGGTAGGAGCATGGAAGCTCGCATCTTTCGGGCCGCGCTCATGGCGGCCGTGTTGTTTGCGTCGATGGGGGCCAGCTATCGCACCCCCAACTTCGTCCTCCAGACGCAAAGCCCCGAACTGGCCGAACGGTTCGCCAAGGCGGCCGAGCAATACCGGCGGGACCTGGCCATCGAGTGGCTGGGGGAGCCGATGCCCGAGTGGTCGCAGCCCTGCGTCGTGACGGCCCAGGTTGGCCTGAACCTTGGGGCGGGCGGGGCCACCACGTTCGTGTTCGACCGGGGCGAGGTCTTTGGCTGGCGCATGACGATCCAGGGGTCGGCCGAGCGGATCCTCGACTCGGTCTTGCCGCACGAGATCACCCACATGGTGTTCGCCTGCCGCTTCCGCCGCCCGCTACCCCGCTGGGCCGACGAGGGCGGGGCGACCAGCGTCGAGCACCCCACGGAACGGGCGAAGCACCACAAGATGCTGGTCGAGTTTCTCCGGTCGAATCGCGGCATCGCCTTCAACCGGATGTTCACCATGGAGCAATACCCCCGCGACATCATGCCCCTTTACGCCCAAGGGTACACGCTCTGCGAGTTTCTCATGCAGCAGGGCGGCCGGCGGAAGTTTCTCGACTTCCTGGCCGACGGGCTCGAAGCCAACCAGTGGTCGGCGGCCACCAAGGGGCACTATGGTTTCGCCGACGTGGGGACCTTGCAGAACGCCTGGCTGGCCTGGGTCCGCCAGGGGTTCCCGCGGATCGAGTCGCCCTTGGACCGACCGGGTAACCAGGCGAGCCCCGAGCTGCTGGCCGGCGGCGGGAAGCTGCCGCGGCTGGAGCCGAACCTGATCTACCGAATCGGCAAGCCATCCCGGGGAAGCTCCGCCTCGGAGCACCCGCTTCCAACGCCGGGGCCCAGCGCCGCGAGCACCCTCGCGATGCCGGCGGTTCACGTGGAATTGGCCGGCGTCGAGAAATCGCGGGCCAGCGTGCTGCCGGCTTCGGGTTGGCACGCGCCGGGTGAGACTTCCGGTCCGGCCCAGTGGCTCGGTCAGGAGACGGGCCACAGCGCGAGGGAGCCCGAGCCGGTTCACGCACAAGTGGCCCACCCGCAGCCGCCCGAGAAGGCGCGTCAGATCATCCTGGAGTGGCAGCGCCGATAACAAGCCCTTCTGCGGCATGCCGCCGTGCCGGCGGCAGCTAAACGGGGGGACCCGTCGGGGCGGCTTGCCCGGTGATGAGGAAGTGGGCGAGATGGAAGAAGACCGGGGCGGCGAAGCAGATCGAGTCGATGCGATCCAACACGCCACCGTGGCCCTCGACCAGGGTGCCGAAATCTTTGACGCCCCGGTCCCGTTTGATGGCCGACATCGTGAGCCCTCCGGCAAAGCCCATCAGCGCAATCACTAGCGAGGTCAAGGCGGCGTGCCACCACTGGGGAAACGGCGTGGTGAACCAGAGCGCGGTTCCCAGCAGGGTCACGCTGGCCGCGCCTCCGAGGAGCCCTTCCCAGGTGCGGGTTTGGCTGATGGTGGGCACGATCAGGTGACGGCTGGGGAGTTTTGACCAGGAGTATTGCAGGGCGTCGCTGAGCTGGGTCATCAGCACGAAAAAGAAGAGAAGCCGGACCGTTCCGCCCGCCCTGGTTCCCGAGCCCCTGCCCGACGCCTCGCCGGATTCCCCGCCCGGCGCTGCCACGGACCCCGCATCGCCTTGCGACTCCGCGCCTCGGCTCTCTCGATTTGCCTCCCCGGCGGGGTTGGAAACGGGGATTTCCAGCGTCAAAAGCGCCGGCGCGTAGCTGAGGCAGTAGACGCAGATCAAGAGCCCGGCCTGGATCTTGGCGGTCCGCTCCAGGAACCGCTTGGCGTCGCCCGACATCGCCACCCGCGCCGGGATGAACAAGAACGCGTAGACGGGAATAAAAATGCTGTACACGTCGTAGCTCTCGAAGCCCAGATAGCGCGGGTGGGCCTCGTTGAAAATCCAGCGGCCTTCCATGCCCACGAGCACGAACTGCAGGGGCGTGCAGAGGAAAAAGACCCAGAACAACGCGCGGTGGTCGCCGGGCCGCGTGGGCGTGAGGGTGATGAACTCCCGAAGCGCCCAGAAGGAGATCAGCCCGAACAGGATCACCGTGACCGTCTGGCCCGGCAGGTAGCGGGAAAGATACTGATCGCAGAGGAACGCGGCGGCCAGTCCCGTGAACAGAATCCACCAGGCACGGACCCGCACGCGGAACGTCTCCAAAAGCGCCAGGTCCAACCCGCTGGCCGAAGCCCGGCGCCTCAGGAGCGAGACGACCACCGTGGCTGCAATCAGCAGCAAGAGCACGAAGCCGACCAGTCCCATCGTTTCCGTGTCCATCGACGTGAGTTGCTCGCTCGACTATTGAGGTAGGACAAGGAGCCGAAAGCGCTCGGTTCTACAGCGGGCTTAGGCCGTTAGGCTATTGGACTATTAGGCTGTTAGGTCTTGTTGTTGGACCTGCCCGCGCAGTGCGCCGGACGTTTTCCAGCAAATCTGTTTGCCGCTCCGTTTCAGGGCTGGAACGCCCGTCTGGAAACGCCCAAACCGCCAACAGTCTAATGGCCCAAGCGGGATGGAAGATCGATTGCACGGACGAGTGCCACGGGCATCTTGCGCATGCACTGGCGAGACGCCAGTGGCACCCGCGCCGTGCAGCCGTTTCCTTGTCCCGCTTGGCCTAACAGCCGAATAGTCTAACAGCCTAACAGCCTAACCGTCCAATCGCCCAAACCCCTTCCGCCACTCGACGTTTCCCACCCCGCATCCCATCCGACCACCTCATATTTCCTTGAGTCGTCGCACGGCCTCTCGGGCGCGGAGGAGGAAGTCGTTTTTCCCCTCTCCCGCCTCTAGCCACATGGGCGGCCCGAAGCTGATACAGGTCAACAGCGGCACGGGCAGAACCTCTCCGCGCGGGAGGATGCGGTTCATGTTGTCGATGTGCACGGGGACCAGCTCCAGGTCGGGCCGCCTCTTGCACAAATAGTATAATCCACTCTTGAATTCCCCGATCTCCGGCCCAAGCGTGCGGCCACCCTCGGGGAACACGATCAGCGAGTCGCGATCGCCGATCTCGCGAATCATCAGGTCGACCGGACTGCTGTGAACCTTAATCTCCGTGCGATCGATCAATAGCGCCCGAAACACGCGGCCTGCCAGGTATCGGCGGATCGGCCCGGCGTTCCAGTAGTCCTTGGCCGCCACGGGCCGGGTAATCATCCGAATCGACGCGGGCAGCGACGACCAGAGCACCAGGGCGTCGAGGTGGCTGGTGTGATTGGCGAAATAGATCCTCTGGCACGTGTCGGGCTGGCTGTCGATCCAGCGGACACTCGCGCCGCTTAGGAACCTGGCAATCAGGGCCAGTATGGATCCCATGATGTTCGCTTCCATCGTCAGCCACGCCGGACCGATGCGATAGGGTCTGCCGCGGCCCGCTCCGTCAGCCCACCACTTGAGTCCGATCACGCCGCCCGCTCGACTCCCATGGTAGCCTCCCGTCTGCCCACGGCATACCCCCCAGGGGCCGAAGACTCCCCGAAAAGACCCGCCATTAGCCGTCCGACGGGAATCCTGAGAACGGGGGCGGGGGCAGTCGGAGGCAACACCAGCCCGAAGCGCGAGCGAGGGATCGCCACGAACAAG
>JBDRTC010000266.1:0-3935 GCA_043824335.1 Planctomycetota bacterium
GCCTGATGGCCCTCGACTATCTCAACGCGCACCGTAACGACACTGGAAGCACGGAAGAATAGCTGGACCCGTCCCAATAAACCCGCAACACTAGCCCGAAGCGCAAGCGAGGGCCAAGCGAGAAACATGATGACCCTCGCTTGCGCTTCGGGCTAGTGTGGACGATCGCGAGAGGTTGCACAGCCAACGAATTCTCGAGGCAGCACTGAATCACACTCGCTCGGCGCGGGTCTCCCGATCCCGCCGAAGCCGAACTATGGAAGGGAGATTGCCATGAGCAAGGATATCACTGAATCGGTCAACACCCGACGGCGTTTTCTCAAAGCCACGGCCGCGGGAGCGATCGGGCTAACGTTGGGCGGCAGGGCCCTGGCAACGGCCACGGCCGGCGGCCACGTGACCGAACTGAGCGAGCACCTGGCCGACTACCACGGGCCGATCAACGTGGGCATCCTGCGGGCCGGCCCGAAGGCGCTGCTGATCGACTGCGGCGACGCGAGCGTTGCCGGCGCACTGGCCGGGCTGGGCATCACCGCGGTCGACCAGATCGTCTTCACCCATCACCATCGCGACCAGGCCTGCGGCGCCCATGGGTTCGCCGCCGCTGGAGCGCGGATCGGCGTCCCCGCCGCCGAGCGGGATCACTTTGACAAGGTCGCCGACTACTGGGCCGATCCCAAGAGCCGCTGGCACCTGTACAACCAGCATCCCCACCACCTGATGCTCGCCGAGCCGGTCCGCGTCGACGACGCGCTGGACGACGGCCATGAGCTGACCTGGGGGCCGGCCAAGATCCGCCTCCTTTCCACGCCGGGCCACACCGACGGAGCGGTCAGCTACCTGGTCGAGGTCGACGGCCGGCGGACCGTTTTTTCGGGCGATTCGATCTACGACGAAGGCCGGGTGTGGGAGATCTACAGCCTGCAAAAGGGATTCCGTCGGGGCAGTCGCGGCGTGAGCGACTACCACGGCTTCCTCGGCGCCCGGCCTCAGTTGGTCGAAAGTTTGGGCCGCATCAAGGACGCCGGGCCCGACCGGCTGGTCCCTTCGCACGGCAGCATTATGAGCGATCCTGCCAAGGCCGTCGACGCCCTGGTCGAGCAACTCGACCTCTGCTACGACAAGTACGTGGCCATCTCCGCCCTGCGCCACTACTTTCCCGAGTTGTTCAGCGAGTTCGCCGGGCGCCAGGACCACATGCCGATCCGGCCGGGCAAGCCGGCCCCGGAGTGCCTCCGCCACTTCGGCACCACCTGGATGCTCGTCTCGAAAGACAAGGCCGCCTTTGCCATGGATTGCGGCAGCCCCCGGGTGGTGACCACCATCAAGAAGCTCGTCGAGGAAGGCCAGATCAACTCGGTCGAGGGCCTTTGGGTCACCCACTACCACGACGACCACGTCAACGCGATCCCCGAGTTCCAGAAGGAGTTCGATTGTCCCTGTACGGCCGACCGGCACGTGGCCGACGTGATTACCGATCCCATGGTCTGGCGCATCCCGTGCATCTCCCCGAGCGTGGCCCGGGTGGATCGGGCGACCAACGACGGCGACTCCTGGCAGTGGCGCGAATTCAAGATGACGGCCTACCATCTCCCCGGCCAAACGCTCTACCACGGGGGGCTTTTCGTCGAGGGGCAGGGGCTGCGCATGTTCTTCGCCGGCGACTCATTTACCATGGCCGGGATCGACGACTACTGCGCCCACAACCGCGACTGGCTCGGCCGGGGCGTCGGCTTCGACCGGTGCGTTGAGCTGATCGAGAAGCTCAAGCCGACGCACGTCTTCAACTGCCACGTGAACGACGCATTCGACTTCACGCCCGAGGAGTGCCGCTTCATGCGGGCCAACCTCGCCGAGCGCGAGGAGCTTTTCGGCCGGCTCGTGCCCTGGGACCACGCCAACTACGGGATGGACGAACCCTGGGTCCGCTGCCATCCCTACGAGCAGAAGGCCGAGCCGGGCGCCAAGGTCGGGTTCCGCGTGATCGTCACCAACCATTCGGCCGAGCCTCGTACGGCCGCTTGCCGCGCGGTGCTGCCCCGAAGCTGGGGCGGCGGCGGAGAGGCACATCCCCCGATGGCCGAGGTCAACGTCGCCGACTGGCCCAGCGCCGAGGTGTCCGCCAAGAGCGAGGGCCACGTGCCGCTTGAGATCCACGTCCCCTCGAACGCCAAACCGGGCCGTTACGTGATCCCCGTCGACCTCTCCTACGGCGAGTGGATGCTGCCCGAGTTCCAGGAGGCCGTCGTCGTCGTGTAGGCGGAGCGCCGTTCGAGACGACCTCGATCCCAAGCTCCGCTTGGGACCGCATTTCCGCGAAGCTCTGCTTCGCCAGGGGAGTGTTCCCAAGCGGGAGCTTGGGAACAAGTGGCAGTGGGGGACTGTCCCCCTCCCAAACCGCGTTGCCGGGGGTTACGGGACGGTTCGATTTGCGTACAATGAAACCATGAACCCGTCGCTTGAGCAACTGAGACAGGCGATCCACGCGGCTGGCGTCGTCTCTGCTGCCGCCGTGAAGCAGCTCCAAGACGAGATTCCGCCGGCGGAGCCGATTGGCCGGGACGAGGCCGACCTGCTCTTCGAGATCCACGCCCGGGTCTCCGGCGCCGAGAACGACCCGTCGTGGGAGGCCTACTTTGTCGAGGCCCTCGCCGGGCACGTGCTGGGCGGCCCGAGTTTTGCCGGCGTGCTCGACGAGGAGCGCGCCGCCTACCTCCTCTCGAAGCTTGATACCGGTGGAAGGCTCGACCGGGTCGAGATCGAGTTGCTGGTGTGCGTATGCCACCACGCGGCAAGCGTGCCGGACCGGTTCCTCGACTACGTGTTGGCGGCGCTTCAGCGAGTGATCGTCGAGGGCGGCCCCGTCGGAGAAGACCGGGTCGGGCAGGTGCGCCGCGTTGTTTTCCGGCAGGGACTGGCCGGCCAGGGCGGAATCGAGCGTAAGGTGGCCGATTTCCTTTTCGACTTAAACGACGCCATCACCGACCGGCCCAATCACGACGCGTGGACCGAGCTGTTCGTCGAGGCGATCAGCGACCACGTGCTCGAAGACGAGGAGTCGCCCGGCGAGGTCGACGCCGATGAAGCCGCATGGCTCGTCAACCGGCTCGAGGCCGACCAGCAGTACGACGACACGGAAAAGGCCTTGCTGGCAAAGATCAGGCATTTCATCCGCCACGACGAAGTATGGGGCGGGATCCGCAGCGACGACCTTCAGGCCGCCACCAGCGGCGTGATCGCCAGCCTCTACTCCCGGGCGTGCGACGGGGGCAAGGGGGGCGATATCTACTACTTCAGCGTCTCGGCAAGCGACATGCTCACCCGCATCGCCGTGGCCGACGTCTTGGGCCACGGCCAGACCGTGACCGACATCAGCCGCTGGATCTACGACTCGTTGGCCGCGCGGATGAACAGCGCCGAGGGCAGCGACGTCCTCGCCGACCTAAACCGCCTGGCCGCGGATCGGGGGTACCGGGCGCTGACGACCGCGGCCGTCGTCACCTTCTACCGGGCCGACTCCAGCCTCCAGTTCTCCTATGCCGGCCACCCGCCGTTGTTTGCCCGACGCGCGCCCGACGGCCGCTGGCGCGAGGTCGCGCTCGACGAAAGCCCGGGAGCGGTGAACCTCCCCCTGGGCGTCGATTCCGAGATGCACTACGACCAGCAGCAGATCGCGCTTTCCAAGGGGGATCGGATCTTCATGTACACCGACGGTCTGGTGGAGGCCCCCAACGCCGAGCGGGAGATTTTCGGCACGAGCCGGCTCCTGGCCACCCTGGAGGCCGAATCGGGCGAATCCCCCAAAGACACCAAAGACGCCGTTCTCGCCGCGCTCGGCGAGCATACCGGAGGGCAGTGGACCCACGACGACGTGACCTTCCTCGTCGTCGAGGTCCGCTGAGGCCCGCGCCGAAGTCCGGCCGGGAAGTTTAGCG
>JBDRTC010000267.1:0-2916 GCA_043824335.1 Planctomycetota bacterium
GGGACCGTCGTCGTCCTGGGACGCACCGGACGCAATTTCGCCGCCGGCATGAGCGGGGGCATCGCCTACGTGCTCGACGAGCACCAATGGTTCGACACCCTCTCGAACCTCGACATGGTCGACCTCGAATCCCTCTGGCACAAGGAGGACCAGGACCTGCTCCACGACTTGATTACCCGGCACGAGAAGTGGACCGGCAGCCGGCAGGCCCGGCGGATCCTCGATTCCTGGCAGGAGATGGCCGGCAAGTTCGTCAAGGTAATGCCCATCGATTATCGCATGGCGCTGGAGCGTTTGCGGGAGAGCGAGGAAGTAGGCGGCGATTCGACGCCCGCCACCGAGGAGGTGTTTTGATGAAGATGGCTAGTCCGACCGGTTTTCTCGATCACCGGCGAGTCGAGGTCCCACACCGTCCGATCCGGGAGCGGATCCGGGACTTCCAGGAGGTGAGCCGGCCGCTCGACGCGCCCGCGCTCGGCAACCAGGCTGCCCGCTGCATGGACTGCGGAATACCCTTCTGCCACGGCATCGGGTGCCCGCTGGGAAACCGCATTCCCGAGTTCAACGAGCTGGTTTACCGGGAACGTTGGCGCGAAGCGGCGGAGAACCTGCACTCGACGAACAACTTCCCCGAGATCACCGGGCGCGTGTGCCCCGCCCCCTGCGAAGCCGCCTGTACGCTCGCTTTGAACGACAAGGCCGTGACGATCGAGCACATCGAATACCAGATCGCCGAGCGGGCCTTCGAGGAACGTTGGGTGGAGCCGATCCGTCCGGCGTCGAAGACCGGGCGGAAGGTGGCAGTCGTCGGTTCGGGGCCGGCCGGATTGGCCGCCGCCCAACAGCTCACCCGGGCCGGGCACCGCGTCGTCCTGTTCGAGAAGAGCGACCGGCCCGGCGGCCTGTTGCGGTACGGAATCCCCGATTTCAAGCTCAACAAGAGCCTTCTGGCCCGCCGGCTGGAGCAGATGGCGGCCGAAGGCGTGGAGTTCGAGTCGGGGGTCCACGTGGGTCAGGACCTCTCGGCCCGCTATCTGCAAGGGACGTTCGACGCGGTTCTTTTGACCATGGGAGCGGGAAAGCCACGGCCGCTCGAGGTGCCCGGGGCCGAACTCCAGGGCGTCCACTTCGCCATGGACTTCCTCACCCGGCAAAACCGCCGCGTGGCCGGGGATCCGGTCGATACCGACCGAAGCCCCCCGATCTCCGCCAAGGGGAAGCACGTGGTCGTGATCGGCGGCGGCGACACGGGGAGCGACTGCGTGGGAACTTCGATTCGGCAAGGCGCGCTTTCGGTGACCCAACTGGAAATCCTTCCCAGGCCGCCCGAAGGGAGCAACCCGAAAACGCCTTGGCCCCATTGGCCGCTTATCCTGCGCACCTCCACTTCGCACGAGGAGGGCTGCGAGCGCCGCTTCAGCGTGCTGACCAAGGAGCTTTTTGGCGCCGACGGCCGCGTCAGCCGGCTCGACGGCTGCGAGGTCGATTGGACCGAAGGCCAAAGCGGCTGGCAGATGAAGGAGCGCCCCGGAACCACGTTCAGCCTGCCGGCCGATCTCGTTTTGCTGGCGATGGGTTTCTTGCACGTCGAGCACGAGGGGCTGGTCGACCAGTTGGGCCTGCCGCTCGACGCGCGGGGCAACGTCAGCGTCGATCGCTGGATGACGGGCGCCGAGGGCGTGTTCGCCGCGGGCGACATCGTCAAAGGCCCCTCGCTGGTGGTCCACGCCATCAACCACGGCCGGCTGGCCGCCGCCGCGGTACACAAGTGGCTGGAACGGCGCTAGTCCCTCGTTGCACGTGAGCTTGTCGGTTGGGTGCCACGGGCATCTTACCCGTCTTTCACGGCAGCGCTGGCGAGACGCCAGTGCCACCCAACCCGTCATCTCAAGGTTGGCGGAACACTGGAATTACTCGATCCCCGTGGTGCGGTTCCCGAAGACTGCCGGTTCTGCCGGGGGAGTTGACAGTCGTGGTCGCTAACTAATAATAATCAGTGCTGGACTTTTGCAGGAGTCCTGTAATGAGTGGGGCAACGTCAGGTACACGAACGACAGCCGTCAACGAGAGGAAGAATCGATGAAGCAATGGAATTCGGCGAGTGAAATCCTGGATTTCGCCATCAACAACGAAGAGGCGGCGGCGAAGTTCTACCGTGTCCTGGCCGGCAAGGCGGCCTCTTCCTCCGTGCGCGAGATTTTCGAGGACTTCGCCCGCGAGGAGGACCAGCACAAGGCGAAGCTGCTGGGCGTCAAGAAAACGAACCGGATGGAGCCGGCCTCGAAGAAGATCCAGGACCTCAAGATCGGCGACTATCTGGTCGCCGCGGAGCCCGGCACGGATCTCAGCTATCAGGACGCGCTCATTCTGGCCATGAAGCAGGAGAAGGCCGCTTTCAAGCTTTACACCGATCTGGCCGCCGCGGCGGGCGACGCCGATCTGCGCGAACTGCTGCTCTCGCTCGCCCAGGAAGAGGCCAAGCACAAGCTCCGTTTCGAGATCGAGTACGACGAGCAGATCCTGACGGAGAACTGACCAAAGCGCGCCGGCGATGAAGGCCGCCCGCCACGAACTGCTCGAGGCGCCGCGAAGCATCATGGAGCCGCAGAGATGAACACGAGAGTCCTTGAGAGTATCGACTGGGTGGGATACGTCGACTGGTCGGTCCGCGATTTCCACGGGTACAACACCCCGCGCGGCACCACCTATAACGCGTACCTTATCCGCGACGAGAAGACGGCCTTGGTCGACACCGTGAAAGGCCCGTTCGCCCAGGAGCTTTTGCGGAACGTCTCGGCGCTGACCGAGCTGTCGAGCGTCGACTACGTGGTGTCGAACCACGCCGAGCCCGACCACGCGGGCGCGCTGGGCCGCGTGATGGAGGCGATGCCCGGCGCGGTGCTCGTCGCGAACAAG
>JBDRTC010000268.1:0-3144 GCA_043824335.1 Planctomycetota bacterium
GAAACCACTGGCGAGCACATCGTGCAGCTCCGGGCACTGGCGCTGAGCGATCGTTGGGAGGATGCAATGGCTCACACGCTACGTCCACTCCGTAAGGCCGTGCAGGCGGCTGCATAATTGATCAGGATGGGAGACACTCCCATTGCATCCTCCCAACGATCGCTCAGCGCCAGTGCCCGGAGCTGCACGATGTGCTCGCCAGTGGTTTCCTTCCACCGGGAGCCGGAGCGCTTCATTCGCTGCGCCATCAGACTCTTGCAGGTCGCTTCCACCTGGCCGCTACCAACCGGCAGCCCGGCCTCTCGGGCGGCTGCGTAGTTCATCCGAGAGCTGTTGTTCGTCAAGTACGTGATCGCACATGCGTGATCTCTTAAGCCTGGTGGATCGTGTCGCATAGCAGCTCGCGGCTCTTGTTCGGGTCAAGCATGCTAAGAAACATCAATGCCTCCAAATGCCTGCCGGTCCATATCACTCCAGCCTTCGAGAGCACTTCCGGAAGCAGGAATGGAGCAAATGTCGAAAACACCTCCGCGGCGCGAAGCTCGGGAGTTCGCCTGACCACCGCGTGCTCCATCACGTCGACGAAAGGGCCGGAGGCTTTGCGGTGATTGCCGAGAAGCCGACGACGCAGGATCAGAAGCACGGTGCGGCTGAGTGCGACACGGAGCAGCGCAGCGTAGGTCAACGCTTTGACCACGGCGGGATTGGCGCTCGGAAAGTCGTTCAATCCGTAACAGTGCTTCAGCTCGCGGAAGAGCATTTCCACGACCCAGCGATTCGAGTAGGCGGCAGCGACTTGCTCGGGCGTCATCATCTCCCGGCTCACGTTCGTCAGGTAGACATGGTGCTTCCCGGTGTCGGGATTGAACACGCCGACGACCCGCAAACGGATCAGCTTGGTTTCGGTCTTTCGCCCACGATTGTTGTAGCTCCGGAGCTTGCGGCGAGCGAGGACCTCGACCTCGACGTCCAACAGGTCCCTTTTGAGGCCACCGATCACATCCCAGAGCCTCTCGCCGACCAGGGGCCTGTACCGTCCGGAGCCCACGCGCCGGTCTGCCACGATTATCGGGTTGGCGTTCTTCTTCATGCGGCTGATGAAGAAACCGCCATGGAAATCGATCCGCTTGAAGACCGAGTAGGAGAAGTAACCCAGGTCTCACAGCAGCAGCTTTCCGGCGATGTCTTTGCCGATACGAAGGAACCGTTTCTCGGCACGTGTCCCGGGCGCAATGGTGAGCTTCTTCACTGTGCCGGAGGTGATGGAGTACACAGTGTTCACCTTGATGGCCGCGGGGCAGGTGTTGTGCCTTGGTCCGGGAAACAGATGCGCCAAGGCATCGGTCACGGTGACGAGGGTGCTGTCCACGGCCAGGACATCGCGGAACTGGCGAAAGAGCTTCGGCACGCCAAGCTGAAGGTGCTGACGCGCAAACGCTCGCTCGGCGCACAACCGCAGGAACTGCACGAGCCCGGCGTTGAATCGCTTCAGGAACGCCGAGGTCACCAGCTTGCAGTTTCCCATGAGCTGAAAGATTCGCTGCAGGGAGGCGAGGGTCCGATACTGGCCACCAGCAGGACCCAGCAGCAACGTCCAAAACAGCGGAACGATATCGACTTGGCGGAACCGGAGAACTGCTCCGGATTCTCGCCCGGTGCGCCGCAGCCATTCTGCGGGAAAGAGATGATTGAATTCGGTCGGGACGGAAGGTACGATCGTAGACGGTGGCTTTGCCATCAGAGCTCTGGTTCCTTGGTTGTGTTGCAACTCTCAAGAGATCAGAGCTCTTTCTTTCTGTCAATTAATCCGAGCGGCTACGCGGCTAAAGTGAGCACGCATGCGTGATCGCGTCGTGGACCGGGTGGCTGTCTCCGACGCCCACCCATTCGCATCCCGAGTCGTGGAGCGCATCCAGGATCTTGCTCGCGGCGCGCTCGGAGTTCAGAAGTCGGAGCCGCCAGCGTTTCATCACTGCCCGACTTTCCTTCTTACCGTAGATCACGAGCGCCGCCTTCTCGAGCTTTTCGAGCAGATGCCAAAGATCGATCAGCTGATGGACGGGCACTCCCAGTTCTTCCTCGGTGACCAGGCCATCCAGCAGATTCCAAAGCTCTGGCGCTCCATCTTGAAGGATGGTCACCAGCAGCTCTGGACGCTTGCGAAGGAGCACCTCGAGATCTCCGGCAATGCTCATGCACAGCGCAAAGGAATCCCCCTGCGGCATCCGCCCGTAGCGGATCGTGTGCAAGGCGCTGCCTTCGTCGTCGTGCAGCGTCACTGTTCCGCAGTAGGCCATGCGGTAGTTTCGCTCGATGGGGTTCTTCGGAGCATCCTTACGGGGGCGTCCAACGGGACGCGGACGCGGTTCCTCCATCGGGATCGAGACGCGATCCAAGGAGACGCTCACGCTGTGGGCCTCCCGCGGAACCTCGTACGCCTCGATCAAGGCGGCTTCAACATCTCCCTGGACACAGAGATGTTGCTCGCCGACCAGATGGCCAACAGTCTCGAAGCTGGAACGAGAGTACGGCAACCGCCCCATCTGGCGACTCGACTGCTCCGCCTCTCGCGAGGTGCCTTTCTGAAGCTCGTGAGCCATCGCCGCCGCTGTTCTGGGGAGCCAGCCGTCACCAATCGCTCCTGCTCGAAGGGCGATAGGATCCGCGGTTTTCGCGTTTCGCTTCCCCACCTCGCGGTACAAGGAACGCACCGCAGGTGCTGGTCCCGCCAGGGTGTAGTACGAGGTCGAGTACCGCCCCACCTGCGCGAACTCGCGACCCTCGATGACAACGCGAGGTTGGTCGACATCCAGAGCTTGAAGCAGGTCTCCATGGACTGCGCATTCCAGTCGGGCCGTGGCTTCGGAGATCCGCTGCTCGACAAGGTCGTAGTCCACGGCTCGGCCGCCCTTGGTGACCGGCATGGCGTCGCCGACGCTCGCAGCGAATTCTCTCAGCGCCTGTTCAAGATGGTTGAAGTTCTCGGGGATCTCGATCACGATACATGGCACGGGGCATCCTCCATCGAAGTATTGTTTCGTCACTTTCTTCAATGGCATGGGCTCTGCCCCGTGTTCAAGTTCTTTGCCCCGTCAACACGCCCGGGAGGGGGTGCCAGAATTGCTCAGGATGGGATCCACTCCC
>JBDRTC010000269.1:0-2314 GCA_043824335.1 Planctomycetota bacterium
TTATCGCCTCAAGAATCGTCCCGTCTCGTCCAACTATTTTCTTCAACTCCAGACGATTTCTCTCTCTCTCGAAAACTGAGTAACTGCACCGAGAAATGAATTCTCCTGAGCTCCATCCTCCCTTGAGCTCGAACAGTTCTCCAGGAGAACTGCACGTAGATTCCTCGGTGCCCACTGTTGGGACGCACATTGACTGTACTATGAGACTATCTGGATCAACATTGCAGTTGCCATTTCCATTTTCGACCACACATTCTCCATAAGAATAATGGCTCTTCGTGAAACCGAGTGGGTACTTTTGGGTGAAATCGCATGGGTTCCTCAGATTTGAGGCAGCATACAAGTGAGGATCTTGAGTCGCAGATACTCCTCGTCGCGTATGCCGTAGGCTCGTCGCTGGATGACGCGGATCTTGTTGTTGAACCCCTCCACGAAGCCGAGGGCGATTTTGTTCTCGAGCTTGCAGTACGCCGCGATGCCGTCCCAGTGGCTGTCGATCATCTTCGCGAACTTCACGAAGGACGGCAGACGCTGCCACTTGAGGGAGTCCCGCCAGGCCTCGAAGAACCTCCGTGCCCATCCTTCCCGTCTGTAATCCCACAGTTGCCCGAACGACTCCTTGAGCATGTAGGCCGTGTTGAGACGCTTGTTGGCCTTGAGCAGCAGTCGGAGGCTGGCCCGGCCGCTTTGTGTGAGGTTCTCTCGATTCGACAACAAGGTGTATTTCTGCCCCTTGATGAAGCGCCGCCGACGGTCCTTGCCCGCCAGCCGGGCGTACTCGCTCTTGCGCACCTTGTCGAGCGCATCGCCCAAGTGCCGCATGACGTGGAACTTGTCGTACAGGATGGCGGCCTGCGGGGCGTGACGCTTGGTGGAATTGGCAAAAGCCTTCCACATGTCCATGACGGCGAGCCGGATGCGCGCGCAGCGCTTGGGCCCCAGCTCGACGAAGAACCCATCCAGGCTCTCCTCTTTGCGGTCCTTGCCCCCGAACCAGATAGGGCGCTGCCGCACGAGGTCGCTGACCACGATTCGGTAGTCGTGCCCTTTGCTCATCGAGATCTCGTCGAGGCCGATCACCTTCAAGCGCTTCGGCGGTGGCATGCGCCGGAGTTGCTCGCGCATGTACTGCATCTCCAGCGCCTTGACGGTGCTCCAGTCGAGGTGCAGTTCCTCGGCCACATCCTTGATGGTCGATGTCCGGCATCGCCGGCCGACATAGAAGGCGAAGCGTTTGGTGTAGAACGGATTGTCGGCCAGGAAGGGCAGCTTCTCCTGCTTTACGGTGCCGCAGCTCCGGCAGTAGACTCGCCGTACCTCCACGCCCAGGTACACCCGGGCATCGCCGCACGACTTGTCGCGCACGCGCCGCGTCTTGCGGTCGTACCAGCCTCGATGCACGCGTCCGCAGTACCCGCATGCCGTTTTTTTGAGCGGCGGCTAAGGGTGATGACCCGGGCGACCGGGTCTCCGAAGACACCCTTGACCGTCGAACTCGGACGGAAACCAGGGAAGCGGTATTCGTCCCACAGCCGGCGATGCCGTCTATTGGTTCGCATTGCGGCATGATACCACTTTCCGAGGAGGCATCAAGTGCCAGAAAAGCCTTATTCCATAAGGTCTTGCGCGCGATCAAGTCCCGTTTTCACCCACTCGGTTTCACGAAGAGCCCAAATTAAATCGATGAGAATATCCCTAGGAACATTGCTAGCGTCCTTCCTGTTGTTAACAATTGGTTGTGGTGATGAAGGAAACTTATGTTCTAGAGGCGCAGGAGAGAATTGGGTTGAGGGACAACTCTATGTGTGTTTTGGGGAAAGCGTTGAAACCCAAGAACAAGCAAGAGAAATTATCGAAAATGAAGGTTTGAAAATAGATTTCTTCGTTTTCGATTCATCTCCAGACTGTGCAATCGTCGAAGTGCCAGTTGGCGAGGAATGCAGATACATGATGCAATTGGGTCAACATCCAGACATCGATATATCATCGCTGCGGTATATTTCGGGAATTCACCCAGTCTTATTCACGACCCAGTCGTCACAGATGCTGAGAACATGCGGGTTCTCTCGGAATATCACCGCACTCCGCTATGTTTGAAGCAACAAACGGAGGAACGGCATGGGTGAATGCAATGGTGTGTTGGTTCCGACCTTCAACGGGTCCATCCGCATCGAGGGCAGACCGGTGTTGCGTTGCGTGCCCACTGACACCGTCCGTTGCAGCGAAGTTGGCACAGGGGAGTTCGTGACGGCTTGAGCGAGGTGGTTGGGGTGAACGTCGGCCGGCCGGTTGTCGCCGTGGCTTGAACGGGGGA
>JBDRTC010000270.1:0-9535 GCA_043824335.1 Planctomycetota bacterium
GAAAGGGCGATCGCCCGCTTCGTCGGCACCGACGACTCCATTGTGTTCGTCTGCGGCCATTCCACCAACGAAACGGTCATCGGCCACCTGCTCGGCCCCGGCGACCTGATCCTGCACGACGCTCTGGCCCACAACAGCATCCTCCAGGGGAGCATTCTCTCCGGTGCCCGACGAAGGCCGTTTGCTCACAACGATTGGCAGGCCGCCGACAAGCTCCTGGAGGAATACCGGCACGAGTACCGCCGGGTGATGATCGTCATCGAAGGCGTTTACAGCATGGACGGCGACATCCCCGATCTGCCCAGGTTCATCGAGGTCAAGAAGCGCCACAAAGCCCTCTTGATGATCGACGAGGCGCACTCGATGGGCGTGCTGGGCCCCAACGGCCGGGGTATCGGGGAGCACTTCGACGTGGATCGCGACGACGTCGACGTGTGGATGGGCACCGTGAGCAAGGCGCTCGGTAGCTGCGGCGGGTACATCGCCGGGTGCAAGGCACTGGTCGAATACCTGAAGTACACCGCGCCGGGGTTCGTCTTCAGCAACGGGATCTCGCCGGCGCTGGCCGCGGCGGCAACGGCCGCCCTCCGCCTCTTGGAGGCCGAACCGCAACGCGCGATTACGCTCCAGCAGCGGGCGCGGCTGTTCCTTGAGCTGGCCAAACAACGGGGCCTGAACACCGGCATGAGCAACGGCACGCCGGTGGTGCCGGTGATCCTGGGGAATTCGCTCGACTGCCTGCGATTGTCCAAGGCGATGGCCGACCGGGGCGTCAACGTCCAGCCGATCCTCCATCCGGCGGTGGAGGAAAAAGCCGCCCGGCTGCGATTCTTCCTCACGGCGCAGCACACCGAGGAGCAGATCCGCTACACGATCGACGCGATGGTCGAGGAGTTGGAGAAGATCAATCCCAAATACCTCGCTTCCGCCAGCCGCGGGGGGACGGTGCCGGTCGGCTCGCTCCCGCCCGGTTGATTTCCCGGCGAGGGACCGATGTGGCACTGGCGTGTCGCCAGTGCTTGGGCCAAAGCACGGGCAAGATGCCCGTGGCACCCACGCTCGGTGAATCAAGCGGCTACCGATTCAGCACGATGCGGAAGTTGGCGCCGTTGACGAACACGCTTTGGCGATTGAGGCCGGTGATGCCCATCGTGTCCGCCGTCGTCTGCCCAAGCTTGTAGTCGATGAGGCTGGAGGCCCGGGCGATTCCGTCGACCCAGAATCCGGTCCAGCCGACGCCGGCCGAGACCGACTTGGTCAACTGGTACATGAAGTCGACGCGCAGCTCGGCGGCGGGGCTCCACTCGTCGAAGTGTGCCCAGTGGGTGAAGGACGTCGGCTCCATGTTCCGGATTTGGAGCAACCCGGCGTTTTCGGGATCGAGCTTCGATCCGAGCTGACCTTCCAGGGTGACGTTCTGAGAGTTGAAGCCGGCGAAGAAGCGTCCCTCGGTGGACCAGGTCCAGCGGCCGGACTTGCGGTACCATCGGGCCCCGATCTGCGGACCGACGATATGGTTTTCCGCCAAAGTGTCCCACCAACTGTCGCCCAGGCCGGACGCGACCTCATCGTCGGCAACGACCTCGAACCCCTCGACGACGAACTGGTCATCGAATTCCAGATACCGGGCCCCGGCGAACCACTCGAAAATCCCATACTGTCCGGGATGCACCCGGTGGAGATAGTTCAACTCCACGCCCCAGGTTTGGACCTTGTTGCGGGCCTCGAGTTCGTCGAACCTGACGGGCAGCTCGTCTTGGAAGGTGAGATTCGTGTCGATGAACCCAATGAGGTGTTTGCGCGGGGGAAGGCCGAACTCGGCGTCGTCGAACGTGACGTGAACGTCCGACGCGTGAAGCGACTGGTTTTGATCGGTCAGGTGGAAAATGCTGGCGAGCCACCCGCTGTGGTCCTCGATGTACCCGAATTCGTACCGCTGGCCGGGCACGTCCTGGGAGGTGAACGGCCCTGTACCGTGCGTCGACCTTTCGACAATCTTCTCGGCGCTCGCACCGGGATCGATGAACCCGTCATCATCCAGGTCCAGATTGTCTTGGGGAGTGATCACGACCCGCCGGGACGCAACGGGGTCGCCAATCTTGACGGTGTCCGGCTTGTCGATCCACTGGAGCATGACGTCGAAGTTGAAAAAGAAGCCTTCGTTGGGCCGGTGTCCGCCGCCGTACGTGCTCATCTCCGGCAGGGCGAACGGCTGCATGGTCTCGAGTTGCTGCCCGAGAGCAGGCGCTGCCGCCAGGAGAACCAACACCCAAGTTGCCAGTAACGTCTTCGTGGGGTGTATCGACATGGCTCCAATGTACCTCGATGTACCGGGAGGAATCGTGTCGGGCCAGACCCTCAAACGCGGAGAGTCCTTCCGTTTTGGCTGTGACGATAGTATCGGACGTGCCGGTCATGCCAGTTGAGTAAGAAAGGTAAAGGTTGCGGAAAATTCGGGTGTCCCACCACGTTCCACCGATCCCATGGAAGAGTAGGGGGAATAGGAGGCACGGGAGACCGCGCCATCCGCAAGCTCGAACCTGAACAGCCACCGGCGGACGAGAGCGCCCGCTACCACGGCCCCGGTGGATCCGTGAAGAGGAAATCGACGGCCGGATCGACGGCCTTGCTGTCCCCGTCATTGGTAGAGGTGGCTTCCACCCTCTCGAAGCCCATGGCCATGTTGGCGAAGCCGAGGACGGCGTTGGACAACCGGGCCCAATTGTCTTGGGCCTCGAGCAGATCGTCCAGCGCGGAGTCGAACAGGTAGGCCCGGTCATCGTCGCCGCCCGTGGCGTGGGCGGTTACGTGGCGAAACGACTTGGCCCGGAGATAGAATCCGGGACCGTATAGCTTGCCGTAATCGGGCGCGGCCTCGAAGACATCGTTGTCTTGGGAATCGTAGAGGTGGGCCTCGTCATCGCCGCCCGGCGTGGCGTACGCGAACACGTACCGGAAAGAGACCGCCTGGTTGGCGAACCCGTTGCCGTAGAGTTCCGCGGAGCCGGGCGTCCCTTGGAACGCGTCCTTCCCCGCAGGATCGTCGTACAGCACGGCTATGTCGGTGCCGCCGTCGGTGGCGTAGGCGTACACCCGGTCGAACGACACAGCCCGGTTGTAGAAACCGCTGCCGTAGAGCGTGCCGTACCTGGGCGTGGCTTGGAACCTGTCTTGCCCGCCGGGATCATCATACAGCCGGGCCACGTCGCCCCCGCCTTCGGTGGCATAAGCGTGCACGTCGCGGAAGTCCACGGCTTCGTGGTAAAATCCGTTGCCCGAGAGAAAGGCGGAACTGGGGGTGGCTTCGAAAGTGTCTGGTGCGGCGGGATCGTCGTAGAGAACGGCTATGTCGGTGCCGCCGTCGGTGGCGTAGGCGTACACCCGGTCGAACGACAAAGCCCGGTTGTAGAAACCGCTGCCGTAGAGCGTGCCGTAGCTGGGCGTGGCTTTGAACCTGTCTTGCCCACCGGGATCATCATACAGCCTGGCCACGTCGTCCCCGCCTTCGGTGGCATAAGCGTGCACGTAGCGGAATGAGAAGAGTTGGTGGTCGAATCCGGCGCCGTAGAACCTGGCCGAGTCGGGTGTGGCTTCGAGCGTGTCCTTGGTTGCGGGATCATCGTGCAGCATTGCCACATCGGTCCCACCGCCGCCGTAGGAGGTGAAGGACTCGACCCCGGTTGCGCTTACGGCCAATTCAAGGCCGTCAAGCGTGCCGCGATCGGGCCACAACTCGACGGTCTCGTCGTCGGCGCTGCCGCGAAAGACAACCGCGTCATTGCCCGCGCCCCCGTCGAACGTCACCCGCGACACTTCGGCGGGATCGAACTCATACCGAAGCTGGTTGACGGTCACGTGGTGGGACGCGGCGGCCTCGAACTCGAATCGATCCGCCCCGTCGGTGCCGTACACGATCACCGTGTCGCCTTCGCGGCTGAGCAGGTTGGCCAGACGGAGATCGACGTCGGCGTTCGTGCCCGTCAGTTTCAGGTAATACACTTCTCCAGGGCCGGCCACCTCGTGATCGATCCGCCGATTCCCATAGGTCGGGGTCGAAATGGCCACTGGCGGATCGTCGAGGTTCGCGTCGTACAGCACCACGGCGACGCTTCCCAGCCCCACTTGGAAGTTCGCCTGTACGGTCAGCGACCCTTTGCGCGTCGTCTGGAAGTGATACCAGAGGTCTCCGGCCGACGGGTCCAAGTGGTCGAACTCCAGAGAAGCGACGGCGCCCAACGGCTGCGCGAGGGTGAATTCGGCCATGTAGCGGTCGTCGGGTATCTCGCCGGGGAGCGAGTCGCCGTCCTGGTCGAGCACCAACCCGGCCGCACTGAGGATCTGCGGACTGAGAACCAGGGAGTATTCGCCCGGGGTTCCCTGCGGATCGAAGCCGATGTCAAGCGTCTGGGGGTCGAGCCAGGTTGAGGCCGTGGGGAGAATGGAGCCTTGCGGGCCGACAAAGCTGAGCACGTCGTCGGCCAACGAGAAACTGAGCGGGTTCATCGGTCGGTCGAACTCGATCCGGACGGTCTCGATCGGCGCCGGGGTCACCGTGTCCGGCAAGTGGCCCACGATTCGCGGTGGGCCGGGCAAGACGGGGTCAATCAGGAGCGCCCAACCATCGAGGGTCCCCACGTCCCGGCCGGCGTCGTCGGTGACTTCCAGGGTCCACGTGCCCCGGGCGTCGAAGCCGTCGAGCACGGCGAGCGATCCTTCGGGCTGATAGCTGCCACGGAACGGGGCCGATCCCTGGCCGACGGGGGTCGCCGCTTCGTCGTCGAGCACGGTGCCGCGAAAATGGTTGTTGCTCCCGCCCACGTCGGTGAACAACTCGATCCGGGTTCCGTCGGGGGCGATGAGAAAGACGTCCAGGTCGCGGTCGTAGGTGTGCGTGATGTTGAGCTCAACGTCGACATCGGCGATGAGGACGGACTCGTCGACGGTCACCGTCGAGGCGATCGTGCTGAAGTCGGCGATGCTCTGAGGGACGTCGCCGGCCGCATACCGGTGGCGGGGCAGGAGCGTAAAGTGCGTCACGTAGTCGTCGCCGCCGGTGCCGTCGGAGTCTCCATCCAAAGGCGTGTCGAAGTGATCGAGCAGGCCCCCGCTCGCCGCCGTGAGGCGGTAGCTGCCCGCCGGCAGGTGCCCCACGTCCGGCACCAGCGTCGCGGTGAGGCCGCTGACGTATGGTGGGAAAACCGCGAGCGAGTAGCTCACGTCGTCGGCGGTTTCGAACAGGGCATCTGCCCCGGGCGCCCGCAACTCCCAATGGCTGGGTTCGTTCAGCGAGGTCGGGTTCATCACGGCCGAAAAGTCGACCTGCAAGCGATTGACGGGCCCAAAGATTTCGCCGCCGTCGGCCGGAAGCGGGTCGATCGAGAGGATCCGGGGTGGGATCACGGGGGCCCGCTCGACGATGAGTGCCCAGCTGTTCAACGTGCCCTTGTCGATGGCGCCGTCGTCGGTGATTTCCAAAGTCCAAGTGCCGCGGGCGTTGGTCCCGTCGACCACGGAGAGCAGCCCTTCGGGCCGATAACGGCCGCTGAAAGGGGCCACACCGTCAACAATCGCCGTGTCCGCCTCGTCGTCGAGAATGGTGCCCGAGAAATCGTCGCCGGTTACTCCCACGTCGGTGAACAGCTCAATTCGCGTTCCGTCGGGCGCGATGAGAAAAACGTCGAGGTCGGCATCGTACGTGTGCGCGATGTCGATCTTCACGTCGAGATCGGCGATGGGGAAAGACTCGTTGACGGTCAGGGTGGAAGTGACCGTGGCGTCGTCGGTGATGTTCTTGGGCACGTCGCCGGAAGGGAACCAGTCTCTCGGCAGCACGGTAAAGTGCGTAACGTAAGGATCGCCGTCGGCGCCGTCGGAGTTTCCGTCCAGAGGCGTGCCGGAAAGGTCGACCAGCCCGCCGCTGGCAGCCGTGAAACGATAGCTGCCTTCCGGCAGTAGTCCGAGGCCCGTTGCGAGCGTGGCGGTCAGGCCGCTCGCATACGGGGGCGAGACGGCCAAGGGAAAGTCGACGTCGTCGGCCGTGTCGAACAGCGCGTCGGGCCCGGCTTCCGCGAGCACCCAAGAGCCGGCGTCGTTTACGGTTGCGGGGTCCATCGCCTTGGAGAAACGGACCACCAGGTCGTCCAGGGTCCCCACGGCTTCGCCGCCGTCGGGTGGCAGCGGATTGACGGAGAGGATTCGGGGCGGGAGCGCGGCGCCCCGTTCCACCACGATTCCCCATGCGTTGAGCGTGCCCTCGTCGCGTCCGCCGTGGTCGGCAACCTCCAGGGTCCAAGTGCCGGCGACGTCCAGGCCGTCGACTGCACTGAGGGGCTGCTGAGGGCGGTAGCGGCCGCTGAAAGGCGGCTGCCCGCCGGCGATGGCGGTCTCTGCTTCGTCGTCGAGAATCGTGCCGGAGAAGTCGTTGGCGCTTCCGCCAACGCTGGAGAACAAGGTCACTCGCGTCCCGTTCGGGGCGATGAGAGTGACGTCGAGATCCGCGTCGTAGGTGTGGGTGATGTCAACTTCGACGTCCACGTCGGCTATGGCGAAAGACTCGTTGATCACAAGCGTGGACGTGATCGTGCTGTAGTCGGTGATGTTCGCAGGAACGTTGCCCGAGGTGTACCGCTCGATCAGCGGATCGTCGATCGTGAAATGGCCGACGTACGCGCCCCCCGGCGTGCCGTGAGCGTCACGGATTGCGCGCTCTCGAAGCGTGTACGTCACGTCGGCCTCCCGGGGAAGACCGCTCACCGTATAGGCGACCGAGTCGCTGTCGAGCATTGCCGCTGCCGTCACCGAGCCCACGCTGAGCAAGAGGTCGCCCGGGCCAACGGATTGCGGATCAATCGGCTCATTGAAATCGAGAACGATCTGCGTCGGCGGGGCGGCCACAACTCCGCCCTCGGCCGGCATAGTCGAAATGACCACCGAAGGCAACAGATCGTAATAGAAGGTCGCCCGCCAGGCGCTGATCGGGTCACCGTCGGCAGCGCGAAGAATCGTCCCGCTGCCGATTTCCATCGCCTGGGGTCCCTCGACCGTGACCGGCGTGTCGTTGAACCGGAAGGTCGCCGTCTTGGCGTTGACGATCGTGACGCTGTCGGCAGGGATCCCGTTCACGACGAGGTCGGCGGCGTCGACCGTTCCGGGATCGTAGGCGTGCGTGAACTGGATGGTGAAGTCGACGGGCGGACTGGAGAGCACGGATTCCGCGGCCGGATCGCTGGCCAGGACACTGATCGACAATTCTTCCAAGGCGCCGCGGGCGTTGAGTCGTCCGCCGGTGGCCACCCGTCCGACGAGCGCGCCGACCGGGTCGACGCCGCCGAGCATCGCGTCGCGAACCTGCTGGACACTGGCGTTGGCGGCGGTCGCCCAGGCCAGCGCCGCCACGCCAGCCACGTGCGGCGTGGCCATGCTGGTGCCGCTATAGGATCCATAGGCGCCCCCCGGCAACGTGCTGTAGATCCCCACGCCCGGGGCACCGAGGTCAATCGAAGTAAGGCCGTAGTTGCTGAACGCGGCGAGGTTGTCGTTTGCGTCGGTGGCGGCCACCGCGATGACGTTCGCCAGATCATAACCTGACGGATAGTGTGCCTGGGAGTCGGCGTCGACTCCGTCGTTGCCCGCGGCGGCGACAAAGAGCATTCCCGCGTCGCCGCTTGCGCGGACGGCATCGTACAGCGCCTGGCTGTAGCCGCCGCCCCCCCAGCTATTGTTGGTCACGCGAACATCGATCCCGTAGATCGATCTCATCATCGTGGCGTAGTTCAGCGCCGCCACGGCCGCACTGGTGAAGCCGTTTCCATCGCCATCGAGGAATTTCAGGGCCATGACGGAGCCGGTCCAGTTGACGCCGGCGACGCCCTGGCCGTTGTCGCCCACCCCGGCGATGGTTCCGGAGACGTGCGTGCCGTGGCCGTTGTCGTCCATGGGGTCGCCGTCGCCGTTAGCGAAGTCGTACCCGTGGACGTCGTCGATAAACCCGTTACCGTCGTCGTCGATGCCGTTTGCCGAAACTTCGTTGGGGTTCGTCCAGATGTTGGCGGCCAGGTCAGGGTGGGTGTAATCGACCCCCGTATCGATCACGCCGACGACGATGCTGGAGGAGCCAGTGCTGAGGTCCCAAGCCTCCGGGGCGTCGATATCCGCGTCGGCGGTGCCACCGGTTTGGCCGGTGTTGTGCAAGCCCCACAGATTGGAGAACCCCCCGTCGTCCGGGAGCGCCTGCGTCGTCAAGAGCGAATCCGGCTCAGCATAGGCAATGAGGGGATTGCCGCCCAGCCAGGTCTCCACGGAAGCAGGGTCCGCGCCTGGTCGCGTTTCGAGAAGGACCATCCCTTCGAGACCAAGTCCACCGATAATCTGGGTCTCAACGGAGGCGGGGGCGAGCACGTCCACGACGCCGGCCACCGACCCCGCCCGACGAGTCGCCTCCGGCGTCAGTTGAACCACCCAACGACTCGACGTTGGGTCGATCGCTTCCTCCAGGCGCCCCACTTGCGGGCCGGAGGGCAGGCTGTCCAGTCCCAACGGGGCCGGCAGGGGGCCGGTCTTGGACGCCGGGGCCAACTGCTCAAACCAGGCAGCATCGACGCTGGGGGTCCAGGCGGCGGACGGCTCAGTGGCGAGGCCCCCGGCGATGCTCAATAAAGCTCGCTGCTCCAAGGATTCGAATCGGCACGGTCGCGATCGGATCGAGAGGCCCATCCGTCCTTTGGACAAGGGCCTTCGCCAAATCGAGCAACGGCGCACGGCCGCTCGAAACTTCTTCGCAAAGACCATCGCCGAAGAGAGCCTTCCGGTCATCGGACTTCCCTGGCCAAGGACGATAGTGGATCCAAGCCGCTGCCTCGCGAGTTCCTCCGGGGACGGCAAACGGGACTCGCAAAGGACATTCTACACTCTGGCCGCATTTTCGGACACGTCAGAAGGGCCGATTTCCTTCGACCGGGAATTCTCGATGTCTTGTCGGTGCCCGGCGCCGAGCAGGAACGTGAGGAGTTCGCCGACGGTAAATCGGATCGGGCGTCGGAGATTGGCCCGTCTCTGCAGGTCTACGGCCGGGATCTCGCCCTTTACCACAACCCATTAGCGTGAAGGATGAAATCGAGGGCGCTCGGGTCGACGTCCTTGGTGTCGCTGGAATTGCTGGAAGTGGCGGACACTTCTTCAAATTCGCTCACCCAGTACGCGTAGCCCAGGAGGTCATTGGAGAGACGGGCCCAGTTCAAATCGGCCGTCAAGTGATCGGGATAGGCCTCCAGAGCGGAGTCGTACAGATAGGCACGGTCGTATCCCGCCGTTCCGGAGTAGGCGTTCACATAGCCGAACGACTTGGCCCGGCTGTAGAACCCTTCACCATAGAGTTTGGCTTGGTCGGGCCAGGCTTCAAAAACGTCGTCGGCTTCCGAGCCGTACAGGTAGGCCGTGTCGCCGCCGCCTGCGGTGGCGTAAGCGAATACGTAGCGGAACAACTTGGCCCGGTTGTAGAACCCGTCGCCGTAGAGCCTGGCCTCGTCGGGCCAAGCCT
>JBDRTC010000271.1:0-4357 GCA_043824335.1 Planctomycetota bacterium
AGATAGCCGAGGAATTCCGCCGAGCGGTCGACCCGCTCGCCGGCGATGGCGTTTCCGCCCAAGAAGGCCATCGCGAACTGCGAGCCCATCACGCTCTGAAAGGCTGAGCCCACCAGGTTCGGCGCCAAGAGCGGCCCGCCATCGGCTTGGCCCCAGGAGCCGGGGCCGATTCCGATCCGAAACCAAACGAGGATCAATGCAATCAGGTGCGGCACGACCAGGAGCACGGCGGCCACGATCAGGATCAGCCGATGGAGACGGTACTCTTTCCAGAGGAGCCATTTCATGACGCGGCCCTTTGTCCCTTGACGAAGTCTTTGAACAGGTCCTCAAGCCCCAGATCGACCACCTCGACGTGCTCGACCGCGCTTTGGGCGCGAATCTTCTCCGCCTTTTCCGGCGAGTAGTCGGAGACGGTCACCAGCCACTCGCGCCCCTCGACGCGCTCCCAGATCGTGCCTTCCGGCGCCCGCTCGGGACGCCGCCCGTCGGCGAGCGTGGCCCGGATGCGCTTCGTCGTGGAAACCAGCTCGTCGATGTTGCGATGGACCATCAGCCGGCCGTCGTAAAGGATGCCCACCGTATCGGCCAGGCGCTTCACGTCGTCGAGCATGTGCGTGGAAAAGAGGACGGTCTGCCCGCCGTCGCAAATCGTTTTGAGCACGCCGTCGAGGAACTCCTCGCGGGCGACCGGATCGAGGCCCGACATGGGCTCGTCGAGCACGAGCAGCTCCGGGTCGTGCGAGACGGCCAGCAAGAGCGAGAGCTTCACAAGCTGCCCCTTCGAGAGATGCTTCACCTTCTTGCCGGCGTCGAGGCGGAAGAGGTCGAGCATCTGCCGGCACGTCTGGTCGTTCCACGAGTCGTAGAGCGACCGGCAGAAGCCGATCACTTCACTGACGCGCATCCAGCGATACATTTGGTGCGTCTCCGGCACGTACCCTACGCGCTGTCTCACCCCCACGGGATCGGCAAAGGGGTCCATCCCCAACACCCGGGCTTCTCCGGCGGTTTTGGAAAGCATGCCCATGAGCATCTTGATGGTGGTGCTCTTGCCGGCCCCGTTGGGGCCGATCAGGCCGAACGCGCTACCGCGGGGAACCTCAAGCGAAAGGTCGTCGACGGCCAGCGTGCGGCCGAACCGCTTCGAGAGCCCAACCAGCTCGATGGCCGGGCCATCGTGTGCCGTGGTGCTCATGGTTGATGCCTCCCCGCGTCGCCCGTGTGACGGATGGTTCCCTCGAAGATCTCCCGGATTCCCTCGGGCCCCATGCCGGCGGCCTCTCCGGCCCGAATTCCCGCGTCAAACGCCCGGCGGACGGTTTCCCGGGCCCCGTCCCGGGCCGAGGCCGCCCCCTCTTCCGAGACAAAAAGCCCCTTGCCACGCCGGGAAAAGACGAGCCCTTCGCGCTCCAACTTGTCGTACGCTTTTTGGACGGTGTTCGGATTCACCTGGGCGTCGATTGCCAGTGCTCTGAGCGAGGGGAGCGTTTCGCCGGGCAGATACACGCCCGCGGCCACCGCGGCTCGGATCCCAGCGGCGATTTGCAGATAAATCGGTACGTGGCTCTTCGGATCGATCTTCACGCCAGCCTCCTTGGTGCCCTAGTTCACTAAGGCAGTACTTCAGTATACCGATTCGGCGGCGGATGGCAAGACCCTTCTTTTGAAAAAACCGAAGTCGACCAATCCCCCCGAAGGGGGCATTATCTGAACGCCGGTCCACGTTCGCCGCAGCCTGGATGAACTCGTCACGCTTGCCCTACCGATCGATAAGCCGGTAGATTATGCTTCCGCATATCGCTTCGTGGCCCACAAAACATCGCCGCGAACACGGCGGCGGCGTTATGCTGAAGCATAACCTACAGTCTGCCACCTGCCGTAGTCTCAAGAATCGTTCCCTCTCCGGCACTCAAGGCCAATGTCCCGCGCTTGGTCCCGTCGGCAGAGTCGGCCAGCTCGATCTCACCACCTCGGGCAACGTCGAGCAGCGTGTCCCGCCCGGATTTGAGACGAATCTCGATCGTCCGCTCGCTTTTCAGGTCGTCGTTGACCACGACGGCGTAGCCGCGCTCGGTCGCTGGGTCAATGAAGCACTGGATCTGTCCCGGCGGCGTGACTTCGGCAGCCGCGAGCGCCGCCGGTTTCCATCGCCGGATGAGGTCCTTGTGCGGAGCGATCCGCTCGTAGGCACGGCCCAATTCTTCGAGTTGGGGGGTTGGGGTGCCGTCGGGGTTGGTCAGGGCATTTGGCCCCAGATCGGTCGCCGTCTTGGCGAGCACGTTTTTCCAGGCCACGTCGGGCGGGGGCAGAGTTTCGGTCTTCGGATCGGGCGCCTCGGGCGCGAGCGTGTAGATGAGCACTCCCTTGCACCGGCTGCGGATCGCCTCCCACACCTGCCACCGGATTTCGGCCAGCGACGGGCACCGCCAGTGCAGATACGAGCCGGGCAGGCCGACGAGGTGCCACTCGGCGTTGTACTTGCGCGGGCCCCAGATGTCGCTGAAACACATGCCCATCAGCCACGGCGCCGTCTCTTTCTCTCCGATCGCCTCGACCATGCGCCGGGCATTGTTGCGCAGGAAGGCCCGGCTGGACCCGTCGGTGTGCGGGCCGTTCGGGTCGTTCGGGCCGAAAAACGGATAGAGATCGACGCACACGACCGGAAGGTTCGTCTTCACCGGAACCTGCGGCGTCTGGGGCCACATGCTCACCACCAGGCAAAAACGGTCGGGGTCCGCCTCCTGGAATCTCAGGCGCAACTCCTCCATGCGCGGCAGCGCCTCCAAAGAAGGCTCGTCGCTCAAGACCCAGCCGATCAGCGTCTTCGAGTCGCCGGCCAGCTTGACGACGCGCGGCACCGCGGCATCGTAGTACTTGGCGCCGTCCGCCCATCGCCACTCGATCTTCCCCTCGATGGTGCTCATCGAGGGGAGTAGCTTGATGTTGCGCCGCTCGCACTCGGCGATGAGTCGGGGCAGGTCGGCCTCGGCCATGTTGGTGACCCAGAGCGTGTCGACGTGGTTCGCGGCGATCGCGTCGAGCCTTCGAGAAACGTCTTCCCAGCGGTCGATCCCCGCCCAACGGGCACACGCCCCGGGCCGCTCCCAACTCAAGTAGACGCCCAGCGGAACAAAATCCGGCGGCTCCTCGGCGGGTGTGGCGCCAAGCGCGCAGGCCCCCGAGAAAAGAAGCAGGAGCGTCGTCGTCTTGAGCATCCTTGTCTTCCTCTTGACTCAATTCGAGTGGCTGGCGTCGGGTGGCTGGCGGCTGAGCGAAGCGAAGCCCCAGGATCAGCTCAGTCAGAAATTGGGCTCATCGTTGTAGAACAGCGGTGCGTTGCGGTACTTGTCGGTTTTCAACAAGTCCTCGGCCTCGGAGAGGTACGGGAAAGCCATCTTCTCAAGGTTCTCGCGCGTATACAACCCGTGGAAGAACGCCTGGCGATCCGGGATGCGGCGTCGCCCGTGCCGGCTGACGTCGTCGAGCAATCGGTAGTTGGCGCGGATGAGTTCTTCGACGGCGTCCCGCCGCTTGTTGATTTCCTCGCCGATGACGCCGTTCAGCCACGCGGCCTCGGGCTCTGGGCCCGCGGCGAGGGTTCTTCGGAGCGTGCCGAGGTGGTGGATGAGATGTTCGACCAAAAGATACGCCCGGGAATCGGTGCTGACGGCAACGTGGTCGAATTCGTGCCGGACCAATCGCGTTTTCCATTTTTCCGGATTGTCGTAGGAGAAGGGGAGCGTGACCACGTGCCGAACGTCGATCGTCGTGCGGCGGATCTTGGGCGTTATCACGACAAGGCGCCGGCCGTCATTCTGCCGCGTCGATCGGTAGGAGTACCGAAACCTGTGACGCACCCGAACGTCGAACCACGCCACCCCGCCGTCCCCCGCCTCGAACGTCTTCGGGTCGTGGTACTCGAACGAAACGTTTCCCGCCTCGATAAGCCGCTCGAAATAGGGCGGCGCATCGCCCTGCGGCGAAGTGGCGGCCGGCCGTTCGGTAGGCGAATCCGCTCCGCTGAAGAGGAACAGGCCAATGACGAGCAAGGAGAGGCGTGTTCGCGGCCGGTGGATCTTGAAGCGATGGTTCATTCTCGATTCCGAGGCTGAATGGATCGCCCATCGGCTACGCTGGCTGACACATCGGCCTTGAACATCCAATTTTCGTGTGACACGCCCCGTCGTGTCAAGTTCACGGTCGTTTGCTTGGCAGTCCTCTTCTACGGCATGCCCTCGTCTCGATTCGCAGCAGCGCCTTCGTGTCGAGGCCCGAAGGGCCGTTATTCGATAGCCCAGGGCAACGCCCTGGGGTGGGTGGTGGGAAGGTCGAACAGCCCTGAAGGGGCGGAATA
>JBDRTC010000272.1:0-8146 GCA_043824335.1 Planctomycetota bacterium
GGCGCCGGTCTGCTCGTAGGGCTTGCCGTCGCGGCGCAGGACGTTGCGAAGCGGCACCTTCTCCTTGTTCCGGAAAAGGAACTCGGGATAGTAGTTGTGGGCGTGGTGCTGGCTGAGGTAGCCGAAAAAGTAGTCGAACCCTTGGTCGGTCGGCATGCCCGGTGTTTCGTGCTCGCCGAGGCCCCACTTGCCGATCAGGGCGGTGGCATACCCGGCGCCGCGGAGCAATTCGGCGACGGTCACGTCTTCATCCTTGAGTGACTGCCGCTCTTTATCGGCGTTGCCTCGGACGGTTGCGTGGCCCAGGTGGCGCCCGGTCATCAGCACGCACCGCGACGGGGCGCAGACGGTCGAACCGGCGTAAAAGTCGGTAAACCGCATTCCTTCGTTGGCCATGCGGTCCAGGCGGGGCGTCCGGATCAGCTTCTGGCCGAAAGAGCCGAGGTCGCCGTAGCCGAGGTCGTCGGCCAGGACGAAGATGATGTTCGGCTTCTGGGCCGGGCTCTCGCCAGCGCGCGTGGACACTGCTTTGCCGAGCACGACGCCCACGATCACGGCCGCAAGCACCCAGTGGCCGCTCGGGGAGAAGTCTTTGCGAGATCGGCACATCGGTGGTCGGCTCCTGTCGAAAACGGGGCTCTGCGAGAACGTTCGTCGCTGTCGGATTCCGTCTGGCACCAGAATACCGTGAACGGGAGGGGAAAGCAAACTTTTCTGGAGACTCGATCAATCCTCTCGCTTTCGTCTATCCGTCCCGCGTCTCCGCTTCGTTTCCTCCTCTTTCGGCTCCTCATCCAAAGAACCCTCGCGCACGTCGTAGCAGAGGAGCACGTGCTGGTCGCGCAGGAAGAGCCGGCCGCCGGAGATCACCGGTGGGGTCCAACTCGATCTCCGGGTTCGCTCGGGCTGGTTGAATCGGCCTTTGAGGCGAAAACCCTCCGGCGTGGCCTCCAGGAGACTGACCGGGCCCTTTTCGCTCCGGGCGATGAGCATCCCACTGGCGAAGAGCAGGGAGCACTTGCCCGAGCTTTCGTCGGTCCATTTGACCTCGCCCGTTTTGAGGTCGAGGCACGTAAGATCGCTCGGGTTGCTCGATCCGTAGATGTGGCCGTCCCAGAGGATCATACCGCCGTGCTGGTTCTGCATCTTGTCGGTGAAGTACATTTCCTCGGTGGCGAATTCTCCCTGCGGGGTCATCTTTGGCCAGACGAGCCCGCCACCCGTGCCGTAGCCGCTGGCAGCAAAGACAGTCTGGCCGTACCAGAGGGGCGTGGAGCAGTTGGCCGTTTCGTTGGCCGGCTTCTCGTAGCGCCAGAGGAGCTTGCCGCCCCGCACTTGCACGCCGATCACGCCCTGTTCGGTGAACTGAACGTACTGGTGCACCCCGCCGATCGACGCCTTGATGATCGACGAGTAGGCCGCTCCGTCGCCGGCCGGGCACGCCCAGACCTTCTCGCCGTTTAGGCGCCAGAGGGCGAGCACGGTCGCCTGGGGGCCGCCTGGAGTGCACAAGACCCAGCGTCCGTCGATCAGCACCGATTCGGAGTAGCCCCACTTGGGGATCTTGCCGCCGAACTCGAAGACGAGATTGTGCCGCCAGACGAACTCGCCGGTCATCGCGTCCAGGCAGACCAAGTCGCCGTTGATGCCCAGGGTATAGACCTTGCCGCGATGCACGGCGGGCGTGGATCGCGGGCCGGGCTGGCCGCCGCCGGCGTGGCGGATCGGTCCGATGGGCGCCGCCCAAACGACCTGGCCGCCCTCGGCGCAGTTCAACGCGATGACCCATTCAGTGCCGTTGCGCTGTCCCATCGTGTAGAGCATGTTGCCGACGATCGCCGGCCCGCTGAAGCCCTCGCCCAGCTCCCTCGTTCTCCACAGAAGCTTGGGCCCCTCTTCGGGCCACTCTTTCAAGAGGCCCGTTTCCCGGCAGATGCCGTCCCGGTATTCGCCCCGCCAGCACGGCCAATCGGCAGCAGAGGCCCGGCTCGCAACGCCGGTCAAGAATGGGAGGAAAAGAACAACGGCAAGAAGGCTCTTGGATTTCGTCACGGGAAGCCTCCGGCAGGTCGAGACGGCTCCTTCCCGGAAGGATAACATTTCAGCCGTTTGAAGCCACGCTACCAGACGCGCACAACCTCGGTCCCAAGCTCTGCTTGGGACCGCACTTCGCCAACGTCAGTCTCATCGACTCGTCCAAGGGGACAAGGCAATGCTGCGAAGAGTGTTCCCAAGCGGAGCTTGGGAACAAGTTACGCGGTTTGTTCTTCATATGGCTGAAGTACTACCCTGAAGATAGTATAATGCCGCAACACCTGCAAGGCGCCCCTATGCTTTCATCGGGCGATTCCAGGTATAATGGCCGACGTTCGACAGCCGCCGACGATGCCCCCGCCACCCGAACGAAAGGAGTGCTCCCATGACACGCTGGACGTTGCCCCCCCTGCTCGCGCTCGCCTTCGCACAGTCCCTCTGGGCCGCGGAAATGCCGACCGAAGCATCCCACGTCAACTCGCTGGGGATGCGGCTGGTGCGCGTCGAGCCGGGCACGTTCATGAGGGGAAGTTCCCAGGGCGGCGACTTCGATGAGCGACCGGTGCACAAAGTCTCGATCACCAATGCGTTCTATGTGGGCATCTCGGAGGTGACCAACGCCCAGCACGAGAAGTTCGACCCCGAGCACCGCAAGCTGCGGGGAAAGCTCGGCTTCTCCCAAGAAGACGACGAGGCCGTTGTGTTTGTCACTTGGCACGATGCTGTCCGGTTCTGCCAATGGCTTTCGGGGAAAGAGAGCCGACCGTACCGCCTGCCCACGGAAACCGAATGGGAGTACGCTTGCCGGGCCGGCACAACGACCGATTTTCACACGGGCGACGCCCTGCCCGAAGCGTTCCACAAAAACGTAACCGAAAGCTGGTACCCCGGCTCTCCACGCGGCGACGACAAGCCGCCCAAACTCTTTGTCGGTCAAACCCCGCCGAATCCCTGGGGACTGCACGACATGCACGGAAACGTGGAGGAGTGGTGCCACGATTGGTACGGGCCGTACGTCGAAGGCGATCAGACCGACCCGGTCGGACGGCCGGACGGCGATTTCCGCGTCGCCCGGGGTGGGAGCCATTCGACGACGCTCGGCTACCTCCGCTCGGCCAACCGCCTGGGCACGCTCCCGGACGACAAGAGCTGGCTGATCGGGTTTCGGGTCGTGCTGGGCGCGATGCCCGCGACGGAGCCGCTTCCCGCTGTGCCACCTCCGCAGAATCAGCGCGACGTGAGCCAGGAGATCCCCTCAGATTTGGCCGAGGGCCCCGATCCCGCGAAGCCCTACTTCCGAGGTCCGCGCCAGTACGTCAAGATCCCGCCCGACTCCAACGGCCCGCTCTTCTCGAAACACAACCACGACCCGGGCCTGGTGGAATGTCCCAACGGCGACCTGCTGGCGATCTGGTACACGTGCCTCCGCGAGCCGGGGCGTGAGCTGGCCATTGCGGCCAGCCGGCTGCGATACGGCGCGGACGAGTGGGAGCCGGCCTCGCCCTTCTGGGACGCGCCCGACCGCAACGACCACGCCCCGGCCATGTGGTCCGATCGCCGCGGAACGATCTACCACTTCAACGCCCTTTCGATCGCCGCAACCTGGGGGAGCCCGGCCACGGTGATGCGAACGTCGACCGACAGCGGGGCCACCTGGTCCGTGGCCCGGCTCATCATGCCCGAGCACGCCCTGCACCACATGCCGGTCGAGTCGGTCTTCCAAACCCGCGAGGGGCACTTGATCGTGCCGTGCGACGCGGTGACCGGCGGAAACGGCGGAACGGCCGTGCTCATCAGTTCCGATGGCGGCAAGACCTGGGTCGACCCCGGCGAAGGAAAGCCCCAACCGGATTTCCAGGACGGCGGCTCCGGGGCATGGATCGCCGGGATCCACGCGGGCATCGTGCAACTGGCCGACGGCCGGCTGATGGCGATGGGGCGCGGCGACACGATCAACGGCCACATGCCCAAGAGCATCTCCGCCGACCTGGGGAAGACCTGGACCTACAGCGCCAGCCCGTTTCCTCCCCTCGGCGGCGGACAGCGCCTGGCCCACCTGCGGCTCAAGCAAGGCCCGATCTTCTTCGCCTCGTTCGCCAAAAAGATGATGATCCCCGACGCTTCTGGCAATGAGCGGGAGTGCTCCGGCCTGTTCGCCGCGCTCTCGTTCGACGAGGGCGAGACCTGGCCCGTCCGGCGACTGATTACCGACGATGCCCCGGCGCGCGAAGTCGACGGCGGCGGCAACACCGCCCGCTTCACGCTGGGTCCCAACTCGGCCGAGCCGCGGGGCTACCTCTCGATATGCCAGACGCCCGACGGCGTGATCCAGCTCATTACCAGCAAGCAGCACTACGCCTTCAACCTTGCCTGGGTGAAGACGCCGATGCCGGCGTCGCCGTAGGGCGGTCGATAAGAAGTCCCAGTTCGCCGAGCCGCTTGCGGATCAACTCCCGCTCGGCTTCGGTGAACGGTTGGAGCGGCTCGGCCGGCAGATCATTGGAGATGCCCATGCAGGAAAGGGCGCATTTGAGTCCCTTGAGCACGCCTGATCCGCCTTGATCGACGGTGTAGATCGAGCCCGAGATTTGCATCACCCGGGCGTGCAGCTCGGCCACGCGATCGAGGTCGCGGCTGGCCGCCGCGTGGTAGAGGTCGACGTACAACCGTGGCTCCAGGTTCGCGCCGCCGGAAACGCCACCGTGGGCCCCCGAGAGCACGGCCTGGGCCAAGAGTTCTTCGGGCCCGATCAAGAGCGAGAAGTCGGGGCGGCGGGCGGTCAGCTCTCGAACTCGGTGGAAGTAGATCATGTCGCCCGAGCTGTCTTTGAGGCCGACGATGCTGGGCACGTCCATCAGGCGGCGGACTGTCTCCACGTCGAACGCGAGCTTGGTGTGGCTGGGCATGTTGTAGAGGAAGACCGGGAGCGGCAATTCCGCCACGATGTGCTCGACGTACTCCGCGAGATCCCGCTGCCCGGTCGGATAGTAGGGCGGTGCCGCCAACACGACCGCTTGGGCGCCCGCATCGGCCGCATAGTCGGCCACCTCGACCGACTCGGCGAACGCCGTGTCGGTGATTCCCACCAACAGCGGCACACGCCCGGCGACTTGCTCCGCCACGCGGTCGATCAGCTCGTGCCGCAACCGATAGCTCAGGCTCGGCCCCTCCCCGGTCGTACCGAGGATGAAAAGCCCCGCCGGGGAGCCCCCGAGGATGTGCTCCACCAGCCGCTCGAGGCCGGGCACGTCGAGCGTGTCGCGGTCCGCCAGCGGCGTGACCATCGGCGGGATGATACCTCGTAAAGGCGTTGGCAAAGCCGACGCGTTCGTCATGGTCCGGCCTGTTCGTTATCGCTTGACTTGCTTCGCTGATCCAAAAGTCGCGTTAAGAGTATACCTTACCGCACGCCGGGCGTTTGGGAAAGCGGCTTTTAACGCGGCGGATCGTTGGACAGCTCTTTGAGCCGGTGTCATTCGCGCGTGTCAGAGGTTCTCTCCTCGCCGTTGCTCCCAGGACGGCCGAAACGGCTGAGCAGAAGCCCGACGAGCAGGATCGCCAAGGTGCCGTTGACGACGATCATGAGACTGTGAAACGGGCTGCGGAGCGGCTCGAGGGCCTGCGGCCATGCGGGCGACGCGGACAGGGTCATCCAAAGGATCACGAGGATGCCCGAGACGACGGCGGTTGCCGCGGCCGCGTTCTTCGCGCGGCGGGAAATCAGTCCCAGCAAGAACAGGCCGAGCATCCCGCCGCTGAAGATGCCCGCAAGCTGCCACCAAACATCCAGCGTGCTGCGCACACGGATCATCGCCAGGGCCGTGGCGGTTCCGATCGCCCCCCACGTCAGGGTCGTGACGTAGAGAACGATCATCGATTCGCGTTCGCCCGCGCTGCGGCGGAAGTACCGCTTGTAGAGGTCGCAGAGGACCAGCGTGGCGGAGCAGTTGAGGCTGGAGTCGACGCTGCTCATGGCGGCGGCGAAGACGGCGGCCACCAGGAGCCCGGTCATGCCCGGCGGGAGCTGGGTCACGATGAAATGGGGGAACACCGAGTCGGGCTTACCGACGGCATCGACGGAAGCCGGCAGCAATTCCGGCCTTGCCGTGTAAAACGCAAACAGCGCCGTTCCGATGAAAAAGAACATCGCCGAGGCGGGCAAGTACAGAAGCGCCCCCAGCCAGACGCTCTTCGCTGCCTCCTTGTCGCTCTTCGCGGCGATATACCGCTGGACATAGCTCTGATCGATGCCGAAGTTTTGCAGGTTGATCACCAGTCCGTACACGAGCACGACCCAGAACGTTGATTCGGTCAGGCTTGGCCCGAAACTGCCCAGGCTGAACTTGCCGTGCTCGCCGGCGATCCGGAGGATCTGCCCGGGTCCTTCGGGCATCCCGGTGAGCAACAACACGGCGCAGACCAGGGCTCCGCCGGTGAGCACGATGCTTTGGACCACGTCCGTCCAAATCACCGCCTCGATGCCGCCCAGCAGCGTGTAGACGGTGACGAGGATTCCGGTGCCGAGGATGATCGCCCGCACGTCCCAGCCCGTCAGCGGCGCCAGCGCCAGCGCGACCAGATACATGATCGCGCCCATGCGGGCGATCTGCGTCAGCAAGTAGCAGATGACGGCGTACGTGCGGGCCCAGGCGCCGAAACGGTGCTCCAAATGGTTGTAGGCGGAGATCTCACCGTAACGGCGATAGAACGGCACGAAGAACCGCACGGCGATCAGCGCCGCGATCGGCAGCGACAGACTGAACACAAAAGGGTTCCAGTTGTCGCCGTAGGCCTTGCCGGGGAGCGCCAGGAAGCTGATGCTGCTGACGTACGTGCCGAAGATCGACAGTCCCACCGCCCAGCCCGGCAGCGATCGTCCGGCCGCCATGAATCCCTCGGTGGTGCGACTGCGGCGCACGAACCACGATCCGAACGCCACGACGCCGAGCAGGTAGATCAAGAGGACGGCGATGTCGATTTGTTTCAAGGGAAGTTCTTCCTGCGTCGGATTGACAACGGTTGCTTGGTCGCCAGAGCGGCCGACGGTACGTCGGCCGGCGCCGGGGCTAACCATCGCCGACGTGCCGTCGGCGGCTAAACGTTGGGATTTCAATCGGCGGACCCACAGTATATCACGAGATCGCCTCGGGCCGACCGGCCCTCATGATACCCTGTATGAGGGGTTTCTGGAGTGGCAGGGGCCGGCTATCGTGATACAAGAGTTCGGGCAGAGGAAGGGAGGCATACATCGATCTGAACGACGGACACGTTGCGCGACGTGGCGATGGGCGATTCTCTGAGGCACGTCTGCTTGTTTCCGGTGTGGATAACGCTGGCCCTCGCGGCGCCGGCGTCGTCGGCCCTCGGTGACGGCGACATCGCTCGCGACGACTGGCACTTTCGCGAGTCGCTCGCCGCGATCCGCGATTGGGAGGCGATCCTGGCCCGATGGGAAGAGGCGACTCCGGAGGCCGAGCGGACGCCCGTCTTGCCGGTTCCCGCCAGCGGCGAAGCGGTCGAGTGGCCGAATCCGATCCCGCGCATGCTGCTCCCGGCCGAGGATCGCAATCGCCCGGTGCGCGTTCACCTTGTCGACGGGAAGATGGAAGTAACGCGAGTGGGGCCCGAGGGCCAGCCGGCACGCGAGGCGGTTTCGCCCGGCGAAACCGTCCTCGGCTACAAGCACCCGGGCGGAGGCGGCAAAGATCAGTGGTACCACCGCTACGACCGCCGCTTCGACCGGCTGACGACCTTCACACCGAAACCGGCCAGGTTCGCGCTCCGGATCGACACGCCCCTGGACCTCCACCGTGGCGGCAACCGACTGGCCGTCGCGCTCGCGAACAAGACCGGCGGGCCGCTAAAGCTCACCGCGGAACTTCAATTCCACCTGGCAGAGAAAACGCGTGCCTGCGGCCAACAAGCGATCGAGCTTCCCGCCGGCGCGACCGAGTCGGTCGTTTTTCCGGTCGAACTGAATGCCGAGGGCGGCGGTCTCCTTGCTTTGAGCATTCGCGACGCCGACGCCGACGAGTCGTTCTGGACTGCTCTGTTTACGCACGTGGAAGACGTGACGTCGGTCTTCGAGAGCGTCGAGCAGATTCTCGCCGAC
>JBDRTC010000273.1:0-7529 GCA_043824335.1 Planctomycetota bacterium
CCGTAGCGATTCTCGCGATAGGCACTGGCGTATTCCGCGTAGTACGGCGCGTTGACGTCGATCCAGGTGACGATCCGGTCGAAGTCCTCGGGGGCGAGCTTGATCTTCTTGTCGATCTCCGGGTCTTCGTGCCCGGCGAGAAGCACCTGGACCAGCCGGCTGGCGTGCGAGCCCCACGTCTTGGGCTTGAGCACCTGAAACGGCCCGGCCCCGGGGACGTTCACGTAGCCCTTCGAGCGCAGCTCGTAGTAGGACGTGTTGAACATCAGGCCCAGGTCGCCGGCCAGATTGAGCGTTCGGCCGGCCTCTTGCCGGTAGTCGTGGCACTCGACGCAATGGGCGTCGAACACCGGCTGCACCTCTTGGGCGTAGCTGAACTTTCGCGGCGGCCCGTACCAAGGCGTGAGCTTGCTCGGTCCGCGGCCCGTGGCCATGCGCCCGCCGCCGAGCGGGATGGACCCCCGCCGGCTATCGTGGCAGCCGACGCACCCAGCGGTCTCGCCGGGCCGGACGATCGTGCCGCTCCGCATCGATTGGATCATCATGCCCGAAGCGTCGAGAAGCTGGAAGTAGACGAACGTGTCGGCCGGGACGGCGAAGTAGGCGCTTCCGTCGTCTTCGACGGGCACGGTGCCGAGGATCCGCTTGTTGTTGAAGTCGTCCCAGGCCATGCCCGGGGCCTGCGTGCCGCTCCCCATCCAGGCCTCGCGGGTCCAGAACCGCTTCTCGGGCGATTCCACCACGCGCAGGTGCTTGACCGTGCCGCGGTCGATCGTTTCCATGCCCGTGCCGGCGTAAACGTCCGACACGTAAAAGGAGCCCTCGCTTCGGGCCAGGTCGACCCGCGAGGTGATCGCCGGCGGCTTGGGACGCGGTCCCAGCGGCATCGGGTCGAAGCAGCCGAGGTCGTCGCTGTAGAGGAGCACCTCGTTGCCGAAGAGGTCCAAGAGCCAAATGCCCATCTTCTCGCCCTGGCCGATCATGCCGGAGCACAGGAAATACTTGTTGGAGAGCGGGTAGGGGTCCTCGTATTTCGGGTTGACCCGTTGATAGGTGTCGTAGTTCCCCACGCCGACGAGGTCGATTGCCTCGGGCGGCCAGGTTCGGACGACGGGCGGTTTGAGGTCCAGCCCCAGCCGGCGGTCGAGGATGGCGATCGCGCCCCAGGGCCGGTCGTGGCAGGAGGAGAACGTGGCGATGGCCTGCTCGGTGCCGGGGATGGCCCGCGTGTCGAGCACGGCCCCGGGGGAGTTCGTGTTGTTGCCCCAGTAGACGGCGTGGTTGGTGCCATCAGGGTTGACGCTCCAGACGCCCTGGGCGTCGCCGAAGTTGCGGTCGATGTACTCCCAGCGGTCGTAGAGCACGCGGCCGTCGGGCATTAGTGCCGCGTGCCCCTCGTGCAACGTGCTGTGCCCGATCTGCTGGATGTTCGATCCGTCGGCGTTCATCGTGAACAGGTTCCCCATGATGTGCCGGTTGCACATGCAGAACTTGGGCTCCCGGGTGGAGGTGAAGAGGATCCGGCCGTCGGGGAGATAGATCGGGTCGATGTCGGAGAGGCCCGAGCCGAAGGTCAGTTGCACCAGCCCGGCGCCGTCGGCATTGACCTCGTAAAGGTGATAGTCGTCCTCCCGGTTGCGGCGGATGCTCAAGAGGATTTTTTGGCCGTCGAAGCGGACGTCGGGGTCCCGGGCGACTCCCTCCGGGAATTCAAGCAGCGTTTTCACTTCCCCGCCTCGGGCCAGGTCGAGGTGCTTCACGGCCCCGCCGCCCTGAAAGCTCCCGGTGTTGATCTCCCCGGTCTGGAACATCGTGGCCGTGTTGTGGTGGTCGGTCTTGTACTGATGCCGAAGGACGAACAGGATCGGACGCTCGCTCACCAGCGGATTGGCGATCAGTGCCTCGCGGGCCAGTGCGTTTAGCTCTTCGCCGAGCGCATCGACCTGCGATACGGTGGCGTCGTTCGTTTTCTCCCGGATGCGGTCGAGCCGGGCCAGATACTGCTCTCGGTCGGTGTACTGTTTCGGAAACGTCGCCGAAAGGTCTTCGATCGCCCGGCGCAAGGCGTCTTCCGACGCCCGGGAAGCCTCGACAAGCTGTTGCCGCTTTCGCTCCTCTCGCAATCGATCAAGCGAAGAGAAACGAGCCCGGGTTGCCTCGGCGTCGATCCGGCCTGGGGCGCGAAAATCGTCGAACAGGACGTGCCCCCAGCCCTGCTGATGGTTGTCGACGATTCTCAGGAAAACCGGCTTGCCGACGTAGGGCGTCACGTCCCAGGTGCGCGGCTGAAACACCTCGTCGTTGGCGCCTTGGGCTTTGAGCACCTCCTTGCCATCCAGCGTGCACAACGCCACATACGTGTCGGCATGCCGGCCGCCGCCGACCTGAAACGTGGCTTCCGGCCCGGTGAGCACAAACACGGGTGACTCGACGACGCCCGTCTGACGATCGTCGCGCGGCTCCACGGTATCGAGGAAGTACTTGCCCTGCTTGTTGAATTTCTGGCCGCTTCGATTGCGAAACATCTCGCGATCGTTGAGCAGCTTTGCGAATTGCCCTTCGACCACGCGCCATCCCTGCAGGTCGCCGGTCTCGAAATCGAACACCACCCGGCCCGTCTCTTCGGCCCACGTCACGGCCGAGTTCGAGGCCGCGAGGCAGCAAAGCCCGATCCTCAACAGCCGACAGAGCGACAGCCGACGCAGCGGCGAGCCGTTCATCTTTGCAACTCCATTTCCAGGTTCTCGCGGCCGATCGAGGTCAAAGGTTCCCCTGACCGCGCGGCTTTCACCAGCCACTGATGATAGCAGACGTCGGCGAGTGGCGGAACCGCGTCCGGCCGAGGGGTTGAAGTGCCGGCACGGGGCGGCTGCGTGGTTTTCCGTGTTTTGCCGCCAACGGCACGTCGTCGAAAACGTGAAGCAGGCGACGGCGCGTCGGGCTCACGCTCACTCCCAACAGACCGTTACCGAGTCGCCGACGGCGCCCCCCAACGTCTTGGCGGCACTACCCCCGACGATCGCCAGCTCAAGCCGGCCGCTGGAGCCGACCAGGGCGATCAGGGCGCCCGGGGGTGCATCGGCATACGTGGTGCGGATTCCTTCCGTCTTGCACTTGGCAAGCTCCACCGACGCGCGCCCGACGTCGGGAATTTCGGCCAGCATCGGGGCCTCGACGTTGGTAATCAGGTTGCCGAAGGAGTCGACGTCGAGGACCTCGCCTTCGATCTTTCCCGGCGACACGACGGGCTCGGGCCAGCCGAGCATGACGAGCTTCTCCAGCGGTGGGCCAAGCTTCTCGGGATCGAGGCCCGCACTGAGCCGGGCGGCCACGGGGGCCATGATGTCGCGGCCGTGGAACGTCGCCGACACCGGCTCGAGCCAATACTCCGGCTCGCTTACTCGGATGATCTTCGAGGGCGTGATTCGCCGCGCCACGCGCGAAAGGACCCCGTTGTCCGGGGCGACGAAGCGTTGGCGGTCAATCTCGGCGTAGAGAATTGCCCGATCCGTGCCCACGCCCGGGTCGACGACCGCCACGTGGATGCTCTCGGGCGGGAACCGGCCGGCGACGTCGTCCAGCACCAGGGCCGCCTGGCGGACATCCTGCGGCCGAACACCGTGCGTGATGTCGACCACCGTCGTCCGGGAGTTGATCGAGAGGATCACCCCCTTCATGGCCGCCACGTAGGGGCTACCGGCGCCGAAATCGGTGGTCAGGGTGATGACGGTCACATCTTCTCGATCAGCTCAAGGCAGATTTCGCAGACGCGCCCCGGGTTCACGTTGGGGTTCCTCTTCTTGGCCTGGCCGATCAGGGCGCCGGCGGCTTTGAGCTTGCCTTCCTTGACCTGGGCGACGACCCTCGGGTTGGCCTCCACAAGCTCGCGGCAGAGCGACTCCAGCTCCGACTCGTCGACCTCGGTAATGCCCAGCCCTTTCATGGCTTCGTCGGCCGACTTGCCCGAGGCGATCATTTCGGCCAGGACGTCGCGCCCACGGCCCGTATCGAGCTTTCCACCGCGGACCATCGTGAGCAGCTCGGCCAGCGACGCCGCGCGAACGGGGAACACGTCGATCGTGATTTCACGCTCGTTGAGGGTCCTGAGCACGTCTTGCTGAACCCAGTTGCCGGCCAACTTGCCGTCGCCGCACGCCTCGGCCAGCTCGACGTAGTAATCCACCAGCGGGCGGCCTTGGTTGACCAGCACGTCGCTATCGTAGGGCGTGATTTCGTAGGTTTCTTCCAGCCGGGTGCGCAGCCGGGCGGGCAGCTCGCCCAGCGAGCGGCGGATCTGGTCGACTTGCTCCTCGGTGGTGGTCACGGGGACCAAGTCGGGCTCGGGGAAGTAGCGGTAGTCGCTCGATTCCTCCTTGGAGCGTTGCCCCCGGGTGATTTGGGCCGACTCGTCCCAGCCGCGGGTTTGCTTGGGGACGTCGCCCAGCCGGCGGCCCGTCTCCTGCCAAACCTCGTACTGCCGCTCGGCCTCGTACTCCAGCGCCCGCTCCACGGCGCGGAAGCTGTTCATGTTCTTCACTTCCACGATTGGCGTGGGGACCGGCCCCTCGGGCGTGTCGACGTGCAGGTTGATGTTGGCGTCCACCCGGAGGCTTCCCTCCTGCATGTTACAGTCGGAGACACCCAGGTAGTTCAGCAGGAGCTTCAGTTCGGTCAGGTAGTCTTTGGCCTCGGCGGGTGAGCGTATGTCGGGCTCGCTGACGACCTCCAATAGCGGCGTGCCGGTGCGGTTGAGGTCGATGCGGCTGTCGGCCTTGCCGGCCACTTCGTCGTGCATGCTCTTGCCGGCGTCCTCTTCCAGATGCACGCGGATGATTCCCACCCGCCTCGGCTCGATCTTCTCCTTGGGGTCACTGATGGTCAAATGGCCGCCCGTGCCCAGCGGCAGGTCGAACTGGCTGATCTGGAAGCCCTTGGGGAGATCGGGGTAGTAGTAGTGTTTCCGGTCCCACTTGGTGAACGGGGCGATCGTGCAATCCAGTGCCGCCGCGGTCGTGAGGCCCAACTCGACCGCCTTTTGGTTCATCACCGGCAGCACGCCGGGCATGCCGATGCACACCGGGCACGTTTGCGTGTTCGGCGGCGCCCCGAACTGCGTCGAGCAGCCGCAAAACAGCTTGCTCTCGGTCAACAACTGGACGTGAACTTCCAGGCCGATGATGATTTTGTAGGGTGTGCTCACGGGAGGGACCATAGGCTTGGGTTACGCGATTCAATGAAGGGTAAACCGACAGTGGCACATTTCCCGAAGGCCGACCCGCCTGCATTCTCACAGCCCCAATGTGTGGCGCAAGGCAGCATCCATTGGCTGCATGAGTTGGCAGTGGCCAATCACTCGGTCGATTTCGGTCTCCAGGATCGTGGCCAAGTTGTCCGTCATCACCACGGAGTCCGTACGCAATCCCATTTGCCGCCCCTCGGCGGATGATTGTGTCACGGCGACGCGGCTCGGATGCCCAGCCCGGACGAGGTTACTAGTGATCATGGCCACTACGGTCTGTGAGAGTCCCGTTTTCAGATCGTCCGCCTGGACAACCAGCGCTGGCCGTCGCTTGGCCGTCACTAGATTGGAGTCTGGAAACAACACCAGCACCACGTCGCCGCGTTCAAGGGGCATCGTACACATCCATTTCGGAGTGCAACCAGTCTTCCGCAAATGAAGCCAATCGCCTGCGGAGATCGTTGGCCTGCTGTCGGTCAATACCGCGTTCGGCCAGGTCGACCGAACCGGCCTCTGCCAGAAAGGTCACAATGACTCGACCCTCCACGCCTTCCGGGGGAGGCTCGATCAGTTCGATCTTGCCGTCGCGGTAAACGCCCTCGACAGACTTCAGCATCGATTCAACCCTCCAGCAGTTCAAGATTCATGTTTGACCGTCAAAACAGGTCGATCATCTGCTTGCCGCCGTGGTCGGGATTGCCGATGAGCTTCTGGCCCACGGGATCGACGACGAAGTCGAGCATTTCCAGGGGGATCTGTCCAATCAGCACCGGGCAGTCATCGGGGATCTCGGCCACTTCGAGGACGCAATCGCGCTCTTGGACAGTCAAACGAACGGCCTGGTAGATCCCGAACTGAATGATTCCCGCGGCGGTTCGCGCCGTGCGGCTACGGGTGCGATTCAGGCCCAACTCCCGGACGAACCTTGCGGGAAGCGAAAGCAGTGTGGCTCCCGTGTCCACCAAAGCGTCCGCCACGTCCACGGAGCGCACCTGCTGCGGAGCCAACGCCCCTCTCGCTGCCTGGTAGACGTCTTCCAGGTTCTCAATCCTCGCCGGAACGGTCACTTTGCCCATTGTTACAATCTCCATCGCTTTCTCCCGCGAGTCTGTGACAAATGAGAAGAATCGTGAAGTGCCTTCGCAAGCGGTCAAGCCCGGCCCAGCTTATCTATTTTATCGCCGCTCACTCTCTCCGTCCAGAGGGGGTAATCCAATCAATCGAGCGACGGCCTGCGCGTGTGCCAATCGGTCGCCTGTTGGAACATGTGGGCGCCGCGGAGTAGGCGCTCTTCTTCAAAGGGCGGGGCTTGGAGGTGCAGGCCGATGGGTAGACCTTCCGAGTTCATGCCGCAGGGGATCGAGATGCCGGCGATTCCCGCCAGGTTCGTGCTCACCGTGTAGAGATCGAGCAGGTACATCGAGAGCGGATCGTCGACCTTTTCGCCGATCTTGTATGCGGGGCTCGGGGCAACGGGGCCGGCGATCAGGTCGACCTCCTCGAACGCCCGATCGAAATCCTCCCGGATCAGCCGGCGGACCTTCAGCGCCTTCAGGTAATAGGCTTCGTAGTAGCCGGCGCTTAGGGCGTAGGTGCCGAGCATGATGCGCCGCTTGACCTCCGGCCCAAAACCTTCCGCCCGGGTGCGGCGAAACATGCGAACAAGGGGGCTGTCTAGATCGTTCAGGGCAGGCTCGTCGCCGGCCTCCAGGAGCCTGTTGCGCTCGGCCTCCAACTCGGCGAGCATCTCCTTTTCATCGGTGCGATAGCCGTAGTGGACACCGTCGTACCGGGCCAGATTGCTCGAGGCCTCGCTTGGCGCGATCACGTAATAGGTGGCCACGGCGTACTTGCCGTGCGGCAAGGAGACCTCTCGGACCGCCGCCCCGAGCGACTCGTACACGCGGACCGCCTCGCGCACGGCCCGGTCGACCTCGGGATCGAGCCCCTCGCCGAAATGCTCCCGGACCAGCCCGATCCGCAGCCCTTCAAGCGGCTGCCGCACCGTTTCGCTGTACGGCGGCACGGGCACGTCAACCGAGGTCGAATCCTTGGGGTCGTATCCGGCCAGCACTTCCAGAAGCAGAGCCGCGTCTTCGGCGGTTCGGGCCAGCGGGCCGACTTGGTCCAGGCTGCTGGCGAACGCCACCAGTCCGTAGCGGCTCACGCGCCCGTAGGTCGGCTTCATCCCGACGACGCCGCAGAGCCCGGCCGGCTGGCGGATCGAGCCGCCGGTGTCGCTCCCGACCGACAAGGGGACCATCGAGGCGGCCACGCAGGCGGCGGCCCC
>JBDRTC010000274.1:0-11807 GCA_043824335.1 Planctomycetota bacterium
TGTTAAGTCGCTGTGCTTCAAGCAACTAGGTCGTGTACGTGTGTACAGAACTTCTTTCAAAGGAATTGCATCGTCGAGCCGTGGCGTAGGCAGGTGCGTAGAAGGTTCAGAACCTCTCCTACACCTAGCCTTCTGAGAACGGAGCCATCGATGTCTTCCTCTTACGAAACAACGGATAGTTTGGGTCAAGCCATGCTGGGGCATGCAGAATTGGGTGATCGGCGTCGTAGCACACGATTGGCGACGACCTTCGATCAGATGCGCCGGCATCCTGGCGGCACACTGCCTGATAAATTGTCGTCGCCCGCCGACTTGAAAGCGTTGTACCGGCTCTGCGCATGCAGGTCGGTGACCCACCAGGCGCTTGTCGCGGCGATGCGAAATTACACCTTGGAGCGTATCAGCAACCATCACGGCTCGGTGTTGGTCGTGCATGACGCTACCGAACTCGACTACACATCGCTGGGGTCGCTGGCGAGCGAACTTGGACAAATCGGCAAGGGAACTCACCGCGGTTACATCTGTCACAATGTGATCGCTCTGGATGCTCGGACGGGCGAAGTGCTGGGGCTGCTCGATCAGATACTGCACTGCCGCGACGAGGTGCCGGAGGGCGAAACATTGACCGAACTGCGCAACCGAGAAACACGGGAAAGTCTGCTCTGGGTGACGGGAACCGAGCATCTTCCCCGCGATACGCGTCTGATCGACGTGACTGACCAAGGAGCCAGCACGTTCGAGTTTCTCGAACACGAGACCAAGAGCGGCCGACGTTTTGTCGTTCGCAACGGCAAAGTGCGTAAGGTCTATGGAGGGCGCGAGCCGGATGGTCCCAAAGAGTATCTGAAGGAGTACGTGCAAAGCCTTCCTGAACTTGGTCGCTTCACGATGGACATCCAAGCGCAGAAGGGTCGCAAGGCTCGCACTCGGGCGGAATTCGCGATCCGTGGAGGTCCGATACTGCTGCTGCCTCCCCACGCCAAGCACGGCCATCATGGCAATGATCCACTGCCGCTGTACGTGGTCTATGTGGCCGAGGTGAGTCCACCGCCCCGTGGAGAGAAATCGATCGATTGGATGTTGCTGACTAACGAGCCGGTACTTGATCTGGATGATGCCTGGCGCGTCGTCGAATGGTATGAACGGCGATGGGTCGTCGAAGAGTATCACAAGGCGATGAAGACCGGCTGTCGGATCGAGGACATCCAGTTCACTGCCGTGGAACGATTGCAGCCGGCGATTGCATTGCTCTCGGGCGTGGCCTTGACGCTGCTCAATTTGCGCGACGCAAGTCGCCGCCCTGACGCATCGACTCGCCGAGCCGTCACGCTCTTCGCGCTGGAGTACGTCGAGGTACTCAGCTTCTGGCGATACGGCAAATTGCGATGCGACCTGACGATTCATGACTTCTTTTTCGCCCTCGCCCGTCTCGGCGGACACCAGAACCGGAAGAGTGACCATCGCCCCGGCTGGCTCGTTCTCTGGCGTGGCTGGATGAAACTACAATACATGCTCGACGGCTACCTCGCCGTCAAAGGCAAAAAATGTGGGCAAACATAAGGTCGAGGCTCAGGCTCCGCTTGAAGCTCTCACATGCCAACTCACGGCGGCCCGCCTGCAACTCCAAGCGCCCGCAAGTCAAAAGCAAATCGGGGTCCCCGGGGGCCAGTCGCCGCGATCTTTCGATATGGATTTCGTCATCGGACGGATCAACGGCAAGGGCGCAAAGCTCCCCGATCATCAGATGCACTTCGGGGACTAGCGGGCAGGCACGACGAGCAACGACCAGATGCTCGAGTGCGTGGGTGAGGTGGTCCCTAACGGCCGGCTCGCCCCGCAGCCTTTCCAGGTCCGATACGAGGTCGTTCTGCGCGAATTCGTGTGCCCGACCATGAAAGACCATGGGCGAAGTGAGTTGCCACAGTTGCCGATCATCGGCAGCAGGGGTCGCCTCCGCACGCAATTGTTCAAGGACTCGGAGCCGGTAGAGATGAATCCAGAGCGTCGCCGCGCGGCACTGCCCTTCGGCATCGTCTTGTCGGTTCGCTACGACAGCTTCAACCTGTCCGATGGCATGGCGCAGTGTCTCCGGCGACGCCGTTGGCGTCTCATCAAAGCGGACATTTCTGAGGGCCGTTTCCACCGCTTCGACCCGTCGGGCTTCCAGGGCGCCCCATAGGGTGGCTGCCAGCGCCAGTACGGCCACAAGCTTCGCAAAGGACGGGGCCCGGGAGAACACCAACAGGCTCGGTGACAAGCTTTGCCTTGCCACGTGGGCGGCCCGGCCCGATACCGCGCCGCAGAGAAGTGCAAACAGAACCACGTTTGCCGGGATGTAGAGCCCAAAGTCAAAGCAGGCGTGAAGCCGGTGGAATTGGGATGGTTCGCGGGACAATAGGCAATGACCGAGCGATCTGATTGACCCGAAATGTCAGACTTCTGTCAGAGATAGGGTCGTATTTCGTGCGAAAACGGGTATAATATGGAAAGTTTTGGCGAGCTTTCGCGTTCGCTGCACGTCGCGTAAGTCCTTTAAGCGAAAGGAGTTTCTTTCGGCCGTGTCAGCAGGCGTCGCAAGGTAGGTCCAGGGCTGTCGATCCGGTGGTTGGGGGTTTGAGTCCCCTCGCCCTCGCTGAGTCAGGCACAAGCCCGGCATCCAGTCATGGCTGGCGGGCTTTGCTCGTTTCTTGTGCATCGGGCTCCCCAAATAAGCATGTCGATCTCGAACCGCGACTCCGAAGCGATCGACCGTGTGGTGGATTTTCTCCGCGCAAGCCGCAGCGTGCTGTTCATCAGCGGGGCGGGGATCTCGGCCGATTCAGGATTGCCGACGTACCGGGGGATCGGCGGGCTGTACGACGTGAACACGACCGAAGAGGGAATTCCCATCGAGGAGATTCTCTCCGGCCGGATGATCGAAACCCGCCCGGAATTGACCTGGAAGTACCTGGCCGAGATCGCCCGCGCCGCGTTTGGGGCCAGGTTCAACCGGGGGCACGAGGTGATCGCCGAGATGGAAGCCCATTTCGAGCGGGTTTGGACGCTGACGCAGAACGTCGACGGCTTCCATCGTCAGGCCGGCTCGACCCACGTGATCGACATCCACGGCGACATGCACGACCTCTACTGCACCGCTTGCAGCTTCCGCCGCACGGTGAGCGAGTTTGGCGAGTTGTCCCTGCCGCCGCGGTGCCCCGAGTGCGGGGCGGTCGTGCGGCCCGACGTGGTCCTGTTCGGCGAGATGCTGCCCGAGGCGAAAGTGGAGCGGCTCTTCCGAGAGCTTGCGGCCGGGTTCGACGTGGTCTTCACCGTCGGGACGACCAGCGTCTTCCCCTACATTGCCCAGCCGGTCCGGGAAGCGGTCCGACAGGGGGTACCGACCGTCGAGATCAACCCCGGCACGAGCGAAGTCTCGCACCTGGTCGACGTGACGCTGTCCCTCGGGGCGGCCGCGGCGTTGGACGCGATCTGGGAGCGGTATCTGCGTCGGCGTGGATGACGGTGCCCAAAAATTCTGGTATTGTCCCAGGAGTCTGTTGCTACGCGCCATCCGTCCGGGGGACGTGGCCAAAAACCCACCTTGACGGGGGGGCTGGCGTAGGCTATGTTTTATGCGTAAAATGAAGCAAGAGGACCGCTCGCCGTGCCGATAGCGGTTTTGGAGGGTCGCTGTGGCACGCGGGTACGAACGGAGCTATCATTGGCCGCTGTAGGCGTACCGCGGCTTTCTTTCTGCGCGAATGCCAGTTTAGATCACATAGGCAACCCAAGGGGTTTGTGTCCAACGTGAAACCTGTCTTGCAGGCACTGCTTCTGGCGGATCGTATTTACGAAGACAAGGCTACCGGCAAGAAGATTGTTGCCGGAATTTTTCAAGCCGTGTTTTTCAAGAAAGCGGAGGACCTGAAAGCGGAATTGGAAAAACGAGGGGTTTCGGGAGCGGGAATGCCAGGTGGCTTTCATGCGGGGTCGCCATATGCCTACATAAGCCTTACGGATTTACGAGGGACCCAACCGTTTGTTCTTCGGTATGTCGATCTTGGGGAAGACAAGCCGGTTTTTGAGGCAGCGTTTACCGTTTCCTCGGATGACCCCCTTAAGACTGTAGAGATTATTGCTCCTTTGCCACCGCTCCCTACTACGAAAGCCGGAACGTTTGCGCTGGAGCTATTATGGAACGATGAGCCGTTAGGCTCTTTTCGTGTTACGGTTAAAGAACTGCAGATAGAAGGGACTTCAGATGACACCGACGCAAATGATTGACGAACGCGGAGGGGGACTCTGTACCTATATCGACTCTCCTCAGTGGCGCGAATTCAGCGGGCAAACGTATGAGTGCCGCGTGCTTCTCTGTCCAGAGAGTACTGGCGGGTACTCAGCAATTGCGTTGCGTCTTCCGGGGGTTGTTAGCCAGGGCGAGTCGGTCGAGGACGCGCTAAAGAATGTTAGCGAAGCGTTTGCGGCCGCCGTCGGCGTGTATCTGGAAGAAGGTGGTCATATCCCCTGGGAAGAGGTGCCCGTCGAACGCTCGAAAGGTTGTTTGGAACGGTGGATCTTAGTGGATGTCTGAACTCCCTTCCGTCAACGGGAAACAAGCTATCTCCGCATTTGAGAACAATGGATTTGCGGTGGTTCGTGTTTCTGCAAGCCACCGCATAATGAAAAAGCCAGGACACCGTTTCGTTCTGTCAGTGCCGCTTCATGGTAAAACACCCTTGAAAAAAGGCTTGCTGCGGGGATTGATTAGTGCAGCCGGCAAGACGGTGGACCAATTCTTGGAAGACCTGGATTGACGCGAACCACGGGTGGTGACTCGGTGTCCATCTAGTCTTATGGCCACACTTCTCTGTCAATTATGCGATTCCGCTCTCTAGTTTGGAGAGCGGCCCGCGTCTTGGCGGCGCAGCAGTCTTATAGCCTGCCGGAGGCGTGGTCCGTCTGCACACGGGTTGGTTCGGCAGTACAACTGCCGAACCAACCCGAATTACGACGGCCGAACCAACCCGAGCTTGAGCACCGGGGACCCTCAACGGATGAGCTTCTGGCGGATGACCTCGAAGATCTCCTTGGCGACCTCCTGCTTCGAGCCGGAGGCGGCCGCCAGGACGTTTCCGGACGGATCGATGATTTCGACTTCGGCGTCCGCCGCGTGCATGGCCCCGGGCCCGTTGAGCACGACGAGATCGCAGCTCTTGCGTTCCAGCTTCTGAAGAGCCCGCATGCGCTGGTCTTCCGTTTCCAGGGCGAAGGCGACCATCCACTGCGAGGTTTTCACGGAGCCGAGCAGGGCCACCACGTCGGGGGTTTCCACCAGGTGTACCCGGAACAGCCCGCCCGTCTTGCGGATCTTGTTGGTGGCAACCTTCACCGGCCGGTAGTCGCAGGGCGCCGCGGCGGCGATTAGCCCGTCGCACGTTGGAAAGACCTCCAGGCAGGCCTCGAGCATGTCTTCGGTAGACACGACCGGAATGACTTCCGCATGCTCGGGATAGTCGACGTCGACGGGCCCGCTGACGACAACGGCCTCGTGCCCCGCCTCGAGCACCGCGGCGGCCAGCGCGCTACCCATCTGCCCGCTGGATGCGTTGGTCAAGTACCGGACCGGGTCCAGGTGCTGCCGGGTCGGGCCGGAGGTGATCAGGATTCGCGACATGGTGTCAACCTGGACGCCTGCAAGTCGCCCGAGCTGTAATTCCCCGGCGGGCAAGCCCGCCGGCTAAACAGGCCTACTCCCCCAACGTCTCCGCGATCACCTGGAAGAGCTTCTCGGGAGAGGCCATTCGTCCGACGGCGACGGAGCCGCAACTGAGGTAGCCTTCTTCGGGATCGACCAGCACGAATCCGTCGGCGCGAAGTTGCCCGACGTTTCGCTTCACCGCCGGCTTCTCCCACATGTGGTTGTTCATGGCCGGGGCGAGCACGATCGGTCCGTCGAACGAGAGGAGCACCGTGCTCAACAGATCGTCGGCCAGTCCACAGGCGGCCTTGGCCAGCAGGTTGGCGGTGGCGGGGGCCACGCAGAGCAGCTCGGCAGCCCCGGCCAGCTCGATGTGTGGATGGGCGCCCGGCCCCCACATATCGGTCGAGACCGGACGGCCGGAGAGGGCCTCGAAGGTCTTGGGCCCGACGAGCCGGGTGGCCGACTCGGTCATCACCACGGAGACGCCCGCCCCGGCCTGCACCAGCCGGCTCACCAAGGCGGCCGTCTTGTAGGCGGCGATCCCGCCGGTGACCCCAATAAGCAGCTCCCGGCCGTTCATAGCTGGTGGTAGTCCATTTCGGCCGGCCCGCGCCCGCCGGGGCCTCCGCCGGCGACGCGGAGGTTCATGTCGGTATCCAGGTAGATCTTGTCCTCCATGATCTCCCGAATGACGATCTCCATCTTGTCCTGGGTGCTTGAATCCACGAGCACCGGGGAGCCCTGGTTGAGGGCGACCAGGCGCTTCTGGATCAGCGTGGAAAGCTTGAATCGGCCCCCCACCTTCTTGACAATCCGCTCTTCTCGAAGCTCGTCGAGCATTTAGGTCAGCCTCCGCTCTCGGTTAGGATATTGCTGATCTGGCGGACGGCCTGGTCCACCTCGTCGTTGATCACTTGATGGCGATACTTGTCGGCCAGGGCCAGCTCGCGCCGGGCCTGGCCGAGCCGCTTCTGGATGGCTTCTTCGGTTTCCGTGTGGCGGCAGCGAAGCCGCTCTTCCAGCACCTCAAGGGAGGGGGGTCGGAGGAAGATGGTGATTGCCTCCGGATACCGCTCGATTACCGCCAGCGCGCCCTGGACGTCAATCTCTAAGACTACCCATTTTCCCGCTCGAAGGCTAGGGGTGACTTCGCTGAGTAGCGTCCCATACCAGTGTCCCCGGCCGAACACCTCGAAGCACTCCAAAAAGTCTCCCTGCCGGCGACGGCGGTGAAACTCCTCGTCGGTTAGGAAATGGTAGTCCACTCCGTCGACCTCGCCGGGCCGCGGCGGCCGGGTGGTCGCCGACACGCTCGACGCCAAAGGCACCCGCGCCGACTGAAACAGCTGCTTCAGCACGGTGGACTTTCCCGCGCCGGAAGGTCCGGACACCACCACCAGTTTGCCGCGCGGTTGTCCGGACATGGTCACTCGACGTTCTGGATCATTTCGCGAATCCGCTCCAGGGCCGCCTTGATCTCGATAACGTGCCGGGAGATCTCCACGTCGCTGGCCTTGGAGCCGATGGTGTTCGCCTCGCGAACCATTTCCTGGGTAAGAAATTCGAGTTTCCGGCCCGAGTTTTCCGGGGACTCGATGGTCGCCAGGAACTGCTCCAGGTGGCTTCGCAGGCGGACGATCTCTTCGGAAATGTCGCTGCGGTCGGCGAACAGGCCGACCTCTTTGAGCACGTCGGCCGGTTCCAGCGTCACGTCGAGTTCGGCCAGCGTCTTGTTGAGCCGCTCCTCGAGACGTGCCCGATAGGCCTCGACCACCAACGGGGCGCGGCGCTGGACCTCGTCGAGACTGGCGGCCATGGCCCGGCAATTGGCCTTAAGATCGGCCGCCATTGCCCGGCCCTCCTCGGTCCGCATCTGGTCGAGGCTGTGAATCGCGGCTTCGACGGTTTCTCGGATCACGGGCCAGTCTTCGGTCGCATCGACCGAGCCGGCCGAGTCCTCGCTGACCACCCCCGGCAAAAGCAGGAGGCTCTCCAGGGAGATCGGCTGCGAGGGGTTCCAGCGGCTCTCGATCGCTTGGAGCTGTTGGTGATAGCTGTCGAGCACGTCGACGTTGATCCTGTAATCCTCGGGCGCCCTGGCCCGGTCGATGCGCACGTTCACCTGGATCGTGCCCCGGCGGACGCGCTTGCGGACGATCGACTCGACGAGGGATTCGATCGAGCCATAGCCGTCGCTGGTGCGTACGCTGAGCTTGAGGTAGCGGCTGTTGATCGTCCGCACCTCGACCGACACGGCCAGCCCGCTCCGCTGCTGCTGCGCCTCACCATAACCGGTCATGCTGAGCAGCAAGGCTGGTGAACTCCTGTCGAGGGGACAAAGGGGAAAGCCGCGAACGGCCGGTCGAATTACGATTTCGGATCGCGTGTCGGCGGCAGCCGAACGGGAAGGTTGTTTCTCACGCAGTCTCCGGCAGGATCGGCCCAGTCGCCCGTCACGAGCCCTCGGTGTCGGTGTTTTCCGCGGGGGCTCCGGTTCCGGCCCCTGCCCCCTCTCCCGAGACGGGGGCGGACTCAGCACCGCCGCCGGTTCCGGAAGGCCCGGAGGCATCTTCCCCGCCGCCTGGGGCTTCCGCTTCGACTCCCTCTTGCACGGGGGCATTCCCCGTTCCCACGTTTAGCCCGCTCCCCGTGGTGGTCGTCAGCGCCCGCACGCTGACCACGCAGAGGAAAATCCAGACCGCGGCGACGACGATCGTGATCCGCGTGAACGTGTCTCCGGCCTTGGTGCCGAAAGCGCTCTGGCCCCCCATCCCGCCAAACGCCCCGGCCAAACCGCCTCCCTTGCCGCGCTGGACCAGGATCAACAGGATCAGGAACACTGCGGTGAGAAACAGAAGCGGAAGCGCGATCCACGGCGCTGCGTGGAACAACCAGGTCAGCGCGCGCCACAAGACGAACGTCGCCAACAGGACGATGAGAACGATTAGGGTCTTGCGAGAACTCACAGCGAAAGCCTCTCCTTCTGACGCTCACCGACGGGCCGCGGCGACAATGTCCATGAATGGGTCCACTTTCAAGCTCGCCCCGCCCACGAGGGCCCCGTCGATGTTCGGCTGGGCGAGCAGCTTGGCCGCGTTTTCGGGCTTCACGCTGCCGCCGTACTGGATTCGGACCGTATCGGCCACCTCCCTATTGTAGCGATCTTCCAGAAGCTTGCGAAGGTCGAGATGGACCTCTTCGGCCTGGTCCGGCGTGGCGGCCACCATGCCCGAGCCGATGGCCCAGACCGGCTCGTAGGCGATCACCACGTGGAGGACCTGCTCCGTCGAGATCCCGGCCAGGGAGCCGTCGAACTGGGTGCGGATGACCTCAAAGGTCTTCCCGGCCTCCCGCTCGGCCAGCAGTTCCCCAACGCAAACGATCGGCCCAAGTCCGGCCTTCAGGGCGGCGTGCACCTTCTTGTTGACCTCTTCGTCGGTTTCGCCCAGCACGTGTCGCCGCTCGCTATGGCCGAGAATCACGTGCCGGCAGCCCAGGTCACAAAGCATCGAGGCGCTAATCTCGCCCGTGTATGCCCCCTCGTCCTGGTGGTACATGTTCTGGGCCCCGAGGCCGACGTTTGAGCCGGCGATGGCCTTGCCGACGGCGTCGAGGAAAACGTTCGGAGGGCAGACGGCCACGTCGATCCCGTCGACTTGCCCGGCCTTCTTGGCCACCCCCTCGGCCAGCGCGACCGCCGAGGCCCGATCCAGGTGCATCTTCCAGTTTCCAGCGATAAACGGACGCCGCATATCTCGAACTCCTTGCAATCCACACAAGCAGGGGAGGATGGTCCTCGTCGAAACGTCAAACCCTAACACTATAGCCGTTTGAAGCCACACTACGAGACGTACGCTCAACCTCGGTCCCAAGCTCTGCTTGGGACCGCACTTCCGCCACCTTCTATCTCGCCGACTCGCCCCGGGGGGCAAGGCAATGCTGCGAAGAAGGAGTGTTCCCAAGCGGAGCTTGGGAACAAGTTACGCAGTTTGTTCTTCATGTGGCTGAAGTATTACGAAACTTTTTATCATATCTGCTCCGCGACGGCGCGTAAATAACCTCCGCCGCTTCCTCTCGGCAGTCATCGAAACGGGCCGGAAAAAAAATCTCCGTTTTGTCGGTAGATCGTCGACATCGGCTTGGGGGAACCGTATACTAGATGCCAGATTGCCACGCCCCCCTGAAGGGGCAGGTGGTCGCACCCCAACAGTTCGTGGTCCTTTTTTGTCGGCGTTGGAAAGTTTGCGGGTCCACACGACTCGCTGCCAGCCGAAGGAGTCACCAGATGCGGAGGAATCATCAGATGACGAGCATGTTTTGGAAGGCGGCTTGTGCAGTCGCCTTGTCGACGATGGTTGCCGGCCCAGTGGCCGCCCAGTCGGGTCAGTACCTTGGCCCCTTGGACGTGGTTGCCGCCAACGACGGCGCGAGCCTATTCGTCCTCAATGCAGACGCCAGCCAGATCGCCGTGGTCGATGCGGCCGGCGGCAAAGTGGCCCGCACGATTGCACTGCCCCCGGGCGCCACCGGCTTGGCGCTCAGCCCGGACGGGGCCACGCTCTACGCCACGTGCGCCGCGCCGAAAGGGACTGTGAGCGTGATCGACGTCGCTTCGGGTGAGACGAAGGGCACGATCCCGGTCGGACACGGCGCGACCGGCCCGTCGGTCAGTCCCGACGGAAAACGGCTTTACGTCTGCAACCGGTTCGACAACAACGTGGCGGTCGTCGATCTGGAGGCGAAGAAGGTCGCCCTGGTGCCCGTGCTCCGCGAGCCGATCGACTCGGCCGTCACGCCCGACGGGAAGCTGGTCTTTGTGCCCAATCTCCTTCCGCTCGATCCGTCGGACAGTTACGACGTAGCCGCCCTGGTCAACGTGATCGAGCCGGAAACGCGAGCCGTCAGCGCGATTCGGCTTCCCAACGGCAGCAGCAGCCTGCGGGGCGTGTGCGTTTCGCCCGACGGGAAGTACGCCTACGTCGTCCACATCCTCTCCCGCTACCAGATGCCCACCACGCAACTGGAGCGGGGCTGGATGAACACCAACGCGATGAGCATCATCGACGTGGCGGGCAAGAAGCTTCTGAACACGGTGCTCCTGGACGACATCGACATGGGAGCGGCGAATCCCTGGAGTGTGGCCTGTACCGCCGACGGCAAGTCGATCTGCGTCTCCCACGGCGGGACCCACGAGTTGAGCGTCATCGACGCGGCGGCCCTGCACGAGAAGCTGGCGAGCATCCCGGCCACCGAAGAGGCTGCCCGGGAAGCCGGCCGCTACGACGACCGCGGGACGTACTCCTCGGTGACCGTCGACGACGTGCCCAACGACCTGGCGTTCCTGGTCGGGCTGCGGCGGCGGATCATGCTCCCGCCGCACGGGCCGTGGGGATGGCTCGACGCCGACCGCACCGCCGCCAACGGCCCCCGCGGACTGGCGGTCGTCGGCACGAAGGCCTACGTGGCCGTCTACTACAGCGACGTGGTCGCCGTGGTCGACCTGGAGCCGAAGCCGAGCAAGAAGGTGACGTTGATCCCGCTCGGTCCGAAGCCCGAGCTGACGCAGGTGCGCCAGGGCGAGATGCACTTCCACGACGCCTGGATGTGCTTCCAGCACTGGCAGAGCTGCTCGAGCTGTCATCCGGATGTCCGGGTCGACGCCCTCAACTGGGACCTGATGAACGACGGCATGGGGAACCCGAAGAACGTCCGCACCATGCTCCTGGCCCACGCGACGCCGCCATCGATGGCCTCGGGCGTGCGCCCGGACGCGGAGAGCGCGGTCCGCTCGGGCATCACGCACATTCAGTTCGCCGTTCGGCCCGAGGAAGAGGCCGTGGCCATCGACGAGTTCCTCAAGTCGCTCAAGCCGGTTCCCAGCCCGCACCTGGTCAATGGCGAGCTCAGCGAGTCGGCCGTGCGGGGCAAGGCGCTCTTCTTCAGCGAACGGATCAACTGCGGTGAATGTCACCCGGAGCCGCTCTACACCGACATGGAATTGCGCGACGTCAGCTCGCGCGGCCAGTACGACCGCCGCGACGATTTCGACACGCCCGCCCTGATCGAGTGCTGGCGGACCGCCCCCTACATGCACGACGGCCACTACACCACGATGAAGCAACTGTTC
>JBDRTC010000275.1:0-2806 GCA_043824335.1 Planctomycetota bacterium
CCATGTCGAGCACCTTGACGGTGCCCTCCGAGTCCAAGAGCAGGTTCCCCGGCTTGATGTCGCGATGGACCACCCCTTGCCGATGGGCGTACTCCAAACCGCGGGCAGCCTGGATGACGTACCCGACCGCCTCCTCCACCGGTAGCGGCCCCCGCCCGGCGACGACGTGGGCGAGGTCCTGACCCTCGACGTATTGCATCACGAGGAAGTGGATGCCCTCGGCCTCGCCCGCGTCGTAGGCGGTGACGATGTTTGGATGGTCGAGCCTCGCCGCGGCCTTGACTTCACGGTGGAACCGCTCGACGGCCTGCTTGGACTGCATCGCCTTGGCGGGCAACACCTTCACCGCCACGGTCCGATCCATGGTGCGGTGCCTCGCCTTAAACACCTCCCCCATTCCCCCGGCGCCGATCCGGTCGAGCACCACGCAGTCGCCAAGGAGCAAGCCCGTCGTCTTCCCCTGGTAGACCTGGGCCGCCTGATACTGGGTCAGCTTCCCGGCGCGGTTGAGTTCGCGGGCAAGCGCCTGGGCGTCATAGGGCTTCTTCTCCGGGGGAAAGCTCTCCTGGAACGCCGCCAGCTCGGCGGCCACGAAGAGGCCGCTTGCGATGAGGTTCTCGACGAACTGTTCCAGCGAAGCGGCCATCACGCCCCCCGAGATAAGCCAGAGGCCACGATTCTAGCGTGGCCACCGTGGAAAGGCAACCATGACGCCCCCGGGGAAGGGGCCGCCTCGGCGTCCGCCGGTTCACTCCGCCAGAATCGGGGCCAACTCGACTCGCAACTGGCGGAGTCGTTGTTCCTGGTCTTCGCCAAAGGAGCCTTGGCGTTGGGCGTAGGTGTCCATCCAGGTGTAGAGGCGCGCCCAGTCGTCCGCCTGGAGTTGGACGTCGTAATGGCCCTCTTTGAGAAGCGCGACGAGCGGGCTGAGCTTCGAGGCGCACGCTCCGGCCACGGAACGGCCCTGGCCGTAGCGGGCCAGGACGTGTTCGCGAAGGCTGGGGCTGCCGTAGGTGACCAGCGTGTCGTACGACTTTTCCGGCGTGAGGTCGAACTTCTTGCCCTCGCCCTCGGCGTTCGGTTGGTGACATTCCGTGCAGTGCGTTTCCAGCACGGGACCCACGAGCGCCCGGAAATCGAGCGGCCAGGAGCCCTCGGGGCCCGGCGTGATCTTCGAGGGGGTTCGCTTCATGGCGGCCGGGTAATGGTTTGGCGGCGACGTGTTCCGCGGCTCGTGGCAGCCGACGCAGGTCGACGTCTGGCCCGGCTGCACGTAGGTGGCGCTTCGCATCGTCTGGACGGCCATTCCCTCGGCGTCGAGCGCCTGCAAGAAGAAGGCCACGCCGGCCGGTGCGTGGAAATAGGCCGAGCCGTCCTCCTCGACCGGCACCGTGCCGATGGCGAATTTTCCGGGGTCGTCGCGGGTGACGCCGATCGACGGGTAGTTCATCGTCGGGTGCGTCTTCACGGGCACGCCCACCAGGCGAAGCTGCCGGACCGTTCCCGGCTCGATTGATTCCAGCCCCTCGTACACGTTCAACAGGAGCATTCGCCCCTCTTGCCGGCTGGCCAGATCGGCCCGGGGACTGATCACCGGTGGTTTCCGGCGTGGTCGGATCGGCAACGGCGACGCGCTCGATATCGCCGGATCGCGGTAAAGGAGCGTGAGGTTGCCGAACGAGTCGAACAGGTACAAGCCCAGGTCGTTGGGCGGACCCGGCATTCCCCAAGCGGGCCGCGGGGTACCCGGCGGAAGCGGCGAGGCGCTCCAGGCGGTCAGGTGGTGGTTTTCCGAGAGGGGGTAGGGATTGGCGAAGTAGGTCTCGGGCCAGCCTTCCGTTTCGGGGAAGACCACCTCGGGCGTGAGCCGCCGCATTGCCTCTTCGCCGTCGCGGGCCCGGTTCGGATCCAACAAGACCAGGCTCCCGCCGGTGAACGCGTGATGGGCGGATGCCGTGAAGATCAGCTTCGACGAGTTGGGGATGCTCCGGGCCTCAAAGATGCAGTGCGGATTGACGGTGAAGTTGCCATAGACTGCTTGGGCGTCGGTGCCGTCGGGCATGGTCGACCAGAGACTCATGTACGGCATGTTGTGCCGGTCGATGTAGTCCCACCGGGCGTAAATGATGCGCCCTTCGTGGTCGATGCTGGGCGTCCACTCGAACATCTCGAACGGCGAGATCTGCTCAAGCCCGCCACCGTCGGCCTCCATTACGTGGAGCGTGTAAACGGCCACCGGCCGCTCCGGCCCGCCGCCGCAGCGAACGTAGCAGTCGGGCAATTGCCCGTCGGCGCTGGCCCCGGCGGTTGACTCGTTGCAGCGGATGTAATGCCCGCGGCGCGTGGAGAGGAAAACGATCCGGCCGTCGGGCAGGTAGCGGCCGTCGAAATCGTCGTACTTGCCCCGCGTCAGGCGACGCAGTCCGCTGCCATCGAGGTTCATCTCGAAGAGGTGATAGAAGGCGTCTTCCGGCACGTTCGACTTGTTGAGCTTGTCGGCCTCCCCCCTCAAGCCTGGATAATGCTTACAGTAGGCAAAAAGCACCTTTGTGCCGTCGTAGGAGAGATCGGGCCGCAGGAAGCTCCCCGGCGGAAACTCCGAAGTGAGCGAGCGGAGCTTGGGCTCCTCTGACTTGAAATCCTCGAGGATCGACAGCCCGCCGCCCGGCCGCGACCACCAGCCGTAGTACTGGTCCGACATGTGCGTGAACGTGCCCGGCACCCGCTTGACGAACAAGAGATCGTCGAAGTCCAAGAGCGGATTCACTAGCGCCATGCGGCGGACCGCCCAGCGGGCCTTGAAATA
>JBDRTC010000276.1:0-12430 GCA_043824335.1 Planctomycetota bacterium
TGGCTTGCCCAGCAGTGTCGGACAAACCCTCCGGAAAATCACTGCTGGGCAAGCCAGCAGTGGCACCCTTTTTTGACGGGCTGCGGACCTAAACCCCTAAGAGCACGGAGAATCCCCAATGACCACGCCCCCGATCCGCCGGCGCGACTTCCTGCACGCCTCGTTGGGCATTTCGCTTGCCGGGGCGGCCGCCGCGCTGGCCGGGCCGCCCGAAACGTCCTCGAAGCCCGAGCCGTCCTGGCAAAAAAACGAGGTCATCCAGGAGGCACGCCAGGTCGCCCTGGATATCCTCAAGCCCAGCAGCAAAGACCTGGAACACGGGTTTGAGCTGCACGCCGAGTCGGTGGTCTTCGACTCCTACGGCTTCGCCCCCCGGGCGGCCGTCGATGGCGACGCGATCCGGCGGGCCGTCGAGGCGGGGGCTTCGGCGATCGAGCTGAAAGACATGCGGGAAGACATGTCGATGACCCGGTACGTCACCGATCCGGCCGAGCAGGCGGAGTTCAAACAGGCGTGGGAAGCCTCCGGCGTGACCTGCATCTTTCAGAACGCCGGCGAGGAGGGGCAGGACCCGATGCGACTGCTCAAGCGCCTGGCCCGCTTCACCTACGCCACCGACAGGATGCGCGATTTTCTTCCCAAAGCGGTCACGCCCGACGACATCGAAACCGCCAAAAAGGAGAACCGGCACTGCCTCTACTTCACCGCCAACGGCGCGCCCTTGCGGCAGCATTGGGTATCGGTCGAGGACGAGCTTCGCTACATCCGCGTTTTCTTTCAGTTGGGCATCCGCATGATGCACCTGACCTACCAGCGGCGGAACATGATCGGCGACGGCTGCGGCGAGACGTCGGACGCCGGGCTGAGCGACTTCGGCCGGGCCGTGGTGGAGGAAATGAACCGCGTGGGCGTGATCGTCGACATAGCCCACTCCGGCTGGAAAACCAGCCTCGACGCGGCCAAGCTCTCCGGGAAGCCCATGGTCGCCAGCCACACCACCTGCACGACGCTTAACAAGCACATCCGCAGCAAGCCCGACGAGGTGATCCGGGCCATCGTCGACACGGGCGGCCTGGTGGGCATTTGCTGCGTGCCGGCCTTCCTCGGAAGGACGGGCGACATCGCGGCGCTTCTGGACCACGTCGACCACGTGGCCGGCAACTTCGGCGCAGATCACGTGGCCATCGGCACCGACATGGCCTACAGCTCGCGGAACTCGGCCGCCCAGAACAAGAAGATCCCCCCGCGGCCCCGAGAGCGGGCGGAATTCCGATCGCTTTGGCCCGACGACGCGCTCACACTCCCGCCGGGCGCACACCCGAAGGCGCGCCAAAGCCTTGCCTGGACCAATTGGCCGCTGTTCACCGTCGGCCTCATCCAGCGCGGCTACTCCGACGCAGACATCCAAAAGATTCTCGGCGGGAACATGCTCCGCGTGGCCCGGGCAGCGCTGGCAGCCCCTTGAAAAAGCTTCGTAGGTTATGCTTTAGCATATCGCTTCTCGGCACGTGCGGTCTGATGGAGTGGTTGTTATGCTGTCTCTGATCCTGCTCGTAGAGCGGGCTCGGGAATTTGGCTGTCAGAAAGGGACGACCATGTACAGATCTTGTCAAGACGCCCTGCACCGCTCGCGAGGGCGGCTCACACTCGTCTTTGCGGTCGTGGCTGTGTGCTGCTTGGCCCATGCGACACGGGCCCGCGGCGAGGCGTCGTCCGACGACGCGAAGCCCGAGAATCCGCCAAACATCCTCTTCGCCTTCGCCGACGATTGGGGACGCTACGCAAGCGCCTACGCAAAGCTCGAGCCGGGCGGACCGAGCGACGTGATCCACACGCCCCATTTCGACCGGGTCGCACGCGAGGGGGTCCTTTTCACCAACGCCTTCGTGAACGCCCCTTCCTGTACCCCTTGCCGCAGCTCTCTCCTCTCGGGCCAGTATTTCTGGAGGACCGGGCTGGGAGCCATCCTGCAAGGCGCGATCTGGGACGATTCGATCCCCTCCTATCCGCTCATCCTTCGCGACGACGGCTATCACATCGGCCATACGTACAAGGTGTGGTCGCCGGGCACCCCGAGAGACGCCCCCTACGGAGGGCGCGAATACGCGTACGTCCGTCGCGGCGGGCACCTCAACGGGTTCTCCCAATACGTCAGCGGAAAACCCGACCACGAGGCGGCCAAGCAAGAGATCTTTGACGAGGTCCGCGGCAATTTTCGCGACTTCCTGGCCGACCGCCGGGGGCGTCCGTTCTGCTACTGGTTCGGTCCCACGAACACCCACCGCAAGTGGATACAAGGCTCGGGGCTGAATCTCTGGGGAATCAATCCCGACGATCTCAAAGGGAAGATGCCGCCGTATCTTCCGGACGTCCACGCCGTTCGCGAGGATTTTTGCGACTATCTCGGCGAAGCCCAGGCGTTCGACGCGTCGCTGGGCGTGTTGATCGACGAACTGGAACGCATCGGTGAGCTGGACAAGACGATCCTCGTCGTCAGCGGCGATCATGGCATTCCGGGCTTTCCCCGCGGCAAGTGCAATCTCTACGATCTGGGAGTCGGCGTCGCCCTGGCGATCCGCTGGCCCGGGCACGTTGCAGGTAATCGGGTCGTCGAAGACTTCGTGACCCTGCCGGACCTGGCGCCCACGTTTCTCGAAGCCGCGGGCCTGACACCACCCGAGGTGATGACCGCCCGAAGCCTGATGAACGTGCTCACCTCCGACCAGAACGGACAGGTCGATCCGACGCGGGATTCCGCGGTCGTCGGTCGCGAGCGCCACGTGGCGGCGGCCCGCACCGGCCATCTCCCCTACCCGCAACGTGCCCTGCGAACGAAAGACTTCCTCTACATCCGCAACTTCAAGCCCGACCGGCTGCCGATGGGAATCGGCCCCGAAGGACCGCCGCCCACGTTCGAGCAATTGCGGGAGGACACGTTTGTCGCGTTCGCCGACATGGACGCCAGCCCCACGAAGGGCTGGATTTTCACGCATCGAAGCGACCCCGGCATGGACCGCTATTTCGACTTCGCTTTTGGAGCCAGACCGGAAGAGGAACTCTACGACCTGCACAACGACCCGCACGGGATGCGGAACGTGGCCGGCGAACCGGAGTACGCCGCGGCGCGCGGGCGTCTTTCCGAGCGTTTGTTGTCGGTCTTGCGCGAGACGGGCGATCCCCGCGTCGCCGGCGCCGGAACCACGTTCGACGAGCCGCCCTACGCCGGCCCCGTCCCGAACCGCAAGAAATAGGAGCGCCGCCATGGGTTCTTTCCAAACGAGGCTCACCAGATACTCCGTCGTGCTGCTCTCTTGTGCCGTGGTGGCGTTGAGCACGGCGGTGCTCCGCGCCGAGGAACGGATCGCGATCGAGGTGCGCGAGACGGCCGGGATTCGGCGGTTTCAATACCCGGTCGCGTTTTCATTCACGCTTCCCGAGCCGCTCCCGCGAGAGACCCGCTTCCGACTGCTCAAGGACGACCAGCCGGCGCCGGCTCAATTTCGCGCGGCCGAAGCGGGCGGGAACGTCTCGCAATGGTGGCTCGACTTTCCCGTCAACTTGCTGCCGTATCAGGCGGAGCGATACACGGTCGAATATGGCCACGATGTCCCCGAGGGGCCGATCCCCAAACGCGGGCACAAGCTTATCCAAACGGACGAGGCGTACCAGGTCGCGAACGAACCGTACATTGCGTGGAGCGTACGCCGCGACCTGAAGGGGCTGCTGAGTTCCGTCCGCTCCCGGGAGCTTGAATACCTGCAGCCCGAGTCGCCGGGCCTTTTGCTCACCGACCGCGAGGGTAGCGACCACCCGCTCGGCGGCGCAATCGCGAGCGTGATTCGGGAAGGCCCGCTGGCCGTGGGGTTGAGATTTGAGGCTGCCCAGACCGACCCGGCGCTCGAGGGCGTCCGCTCGGTCGTCGATCTGGTATTCCCGGTCTTCAAGAGCTGGGTGGAAGTTGACTGGCACATCGACGACCCCCGAGGCAAGCTCGCCGGCGTGAAGGCAAAGCTCAACATGAACCTCGACGAGCCGACCGCCCAGGCTCCGACGCTGATCGATTTCGGGGCAACGAGCCTGGTGTACGTGTCGCTGCGCCCGGGGCAAGAGACCGAGTTGCGCGCGGTACCGATCGCGGCGGACGGAGGACAAGAGTCCGACGACGCCTCTCGCTATGTGTGGCAGGTTCTCCGAGGCAGTCCCGACCGGTTGGAGCCGTTCGTTTTCGGTCCGAAGCGATCCGGCGTTGCGGCAGACGTGGAGGGCTGGGCCCACGTGATGGACCGCGGCCGGTGCCTGGCCCTGGCCGTGGATCGCTTCGGCGGCGGCAGCGAAGATCGCCTTTCCGTTTCGGCCGAAGGAAGCGTCGAACTCGACCGCCAATTCCCGCCGGGCGAGGCCAGCGCACAGCCCAACGCAAAGCGGCTGCGGTTCTGGATGCACTTCGTCCCCTTCCCGCCCCAGCACACCGCGGCCACCAGCCCCCAGTCGATGCAGACACCGATCGAGGTCCGCGTGCCCAGAGACGAATAACGGCAATGCTTGTACAGCGGAAGGTGGCTGGCGGCAACCCTCTATCCTGGGCAGGTCCTACCACCTCGGACCAGCTTTGATTGAGTCGCGGCAACCCAACCGATGAAAGGTGCTACAAATGCCGTTCAGGAGAGATTCAATTCCCGCCGATCGGCTGATTCTTGCCGCCGTGGCCGCCGCGGTGTTGATCGTCCAGCCCGTCGGGGCGGCGGATCCGAGCCAAACGGTTCGAGACATCGGCTCGCGACGCCAACTCTTCATCGACGACTACCTGATTGCCTCGACGGAGAATCTGAAGCGCAGCTTTCACCCCGCCGTCAAGCACGGTCCGCCCGTCATGCTGCCCGAACATCCCTGGGAGGGCGTGGGCACCGCCCCCTGGCCGAGCGTCTATCTTTTCGGCGACGTCATCCGGGACGAGGAGGAACAAATCTACAAGATGTGGTACACCTCGGCCACCAAGGACGCGAAGGGACAGCACGTCGTTCTTTATGCGACTTCCGAGGACGGCATCCGTTGGCACAAGCCGCTTGACCTTGGAATCGTGCAGTACGACGGCAGCGGCGCCAACAACATCTTGATCCAAAACTGCTCGACCGAGAACGTGCTGAAGATCGACGAAGAGCCGGATCCCAACAAGAGATACCAGCTCTTCACCTATGACCGGAACGTGAACGCCTACGCCTGGCGATTCTCCGCCGACGGTCTCCACTGGGGAGAGCCGGTCCCGGTGCCGGCGCTTGCGGGCATGTACGACATGGGCAACGTCGCTTACGACGAGACCAGAGGTATCTATGCGCTCGCCGTGAAGAAACACCACAGTGAGACCTACCGTCACCCCGTTCTCGGCAAACATCCCGGCGTGAGATTCCGGCACTGGCTCCTGGCCACGAGCAAGGACACGGTGCATTGGACGCCGCCGATCGACATGCTCGGCGATTTCGACGAGATAGACGAGGTCCTCTACATGGAAGGCGAACGGTGCGCGATGCTCAATACCTACGGCGTGTCGCTCTTCGCCTATCATGGGGTGTATCTGGGCATCCAATGGATGTTTCGCATCACCGACGCAGCAGGATTCTGGAACTGCAACGGCGGCCCAATGGACGGACGGCTTCTCTTCTCTCGCGACTGGACAAAGCCGTGGCAGATTCCCAGCCGCGAGTTCGTTGTGCCCCGGGGGCGAAAAGGAGAATGGGACTGGGGTATGATCTGCGGCGTCGCGAACCGGCCGGTCAAGAGCCCCAAGGGCGACCAGTGGTGGTACTACTACGGAGGTTGGGACGGCGGCCACGGAACGAGTCACCGGAGGGCCGCGATCGGGATCGCGAAGTTTCGCGTCGACGGATTTGCCTCGATGGACGCCTTTGGCACGGAAGGGGCTCTGCGCACAGCCAACCTCACGTTCTCCGGTGCCAGGCTGAAGCTGAACCTCGACGCCACCGGAGAGGACACTACCGGAGAAAAGAACTACGTCAGGATCGAGCTCTTGGACGCGGACGGAAACGTCCTGCAAGGCTACGCCGAGAGCGACTGTGACTCCATCCACTGCGACCGTGTCGATCACGTCGTCACCTGGCGAGGGAACAGCGACGTGTCGAAGCTGGCCGGGCGCGTGATAAGCGTGAAGCTCTCCATGAAGGGCGCTGCGCTGTACGCGCTCCAGTTCGTCAACTGAAGCTAACTCGCGGTCTCCAGCGCCGCCCGGGCAAAGGCGTGCATGTTCTCGATCGGCGTGAATCGCGGCACGGCGCAGCCGCTCCCCAGGACGTATCGCGGGCCGCCGTCGCGGATGCAGCTTCGCGCCTCCGCATAGACCTCGTCCGGCGTGCCCTTGAGCAATGTCAGGCAACTCACCCCGCCGATCAGACAAAGCTCGTCGCCGAGCGCTTCGCGCGTGCGGGCCACGGACATCCCGCTCGTGGGATCCAGGCCCTCGATGCCGTCCAGGTGATCCTGCTTGACCGCCTCAAGGAGCGGGTTGTAGTTGCCGCAGCAGTGCTTGTAGACCGACAGCCCGCGGGCGCGCGCCTCGTCCGCGGCCCGGCGGTAGCAGGGCGTACAGTACTCCGAGTACATGCGCGGCGAAATCACACTGCCGGAGGCCCAGGAATCGCCGATATACAGGCAGTCGACGCCGATGCGGGCGAACGCTTTGCCGACCTCGATCGAGGCGTCGGTGCCTTTGTCGACGATCCTTCGGACAAGCGCGGGGTCGTCGACCATCATCACCAGCGCGTTCCGGGCATCGCCAACGTGGCTGGAGAGGAAATTCAGCGTCTGGCCTCCGGCCATGCCGACCACAAAAAGCCCTTCCTCATGCGCCCGCTCGGTGACCTCCCGCGCGGCGTCCAGACGGCCGGTCTCCAGGAGTTCCTCCGCGGAGGGAAAGGGGATCGCCTCAGCCTGCCCGAGCGTCCGCACCGGCTCGGGCGGCTCGGCCGGGATGAGCGTTCCGCCCCCCTCGACGTCGAACCAGCCGTCGACGCGGCCGCTTCGGCGGTCGATCTGGACGAGCCGCTCGCCCCGGCGCTTGACTTCCTTATCGCGAAACCAGGAGCGTGGAGGCGTAAGCAGCACGCGCACGACGTCGCTTTGGTAGAGCCGGTGGGCCTGGAGCATCCATTGAAGTCCCAGGCGCGGATCGACCAGCGCCTCTTCAAAGCGGTGCCCGATCGAATGGGCGGCGTGGTCGATATAGATGCAGGGGAAAAAGGGAGTGCGGTCCGGTTGCTCGCCGGCCATCACGGCCCGCATTCTTTCGCGCGAGGTCATTTTGTCAGGAACTCCGTTCGGACCGGCTTTTCTCCCACCAATGCCTGAACTGGTCCTCGCGTCGTCAGGCGGGCTATTCCATCGTCTCCCGCAACTGTTGCTCCGTGAACCGAACACACCTGCACTGCCACCCTTTGAGATCAGTTGTGCCGACCGCGTAGTAGAGCGTCACGATCGTGCCGTCCTCCAGTTGCACGGCGCTGGGGTAGCCGCAGTCGGAGTTGAGTGCCTTCCACGCGAGGAAGACACGTTTGTCGAATCCCCACGTCGTGCCGCCGTCCTCGGAATGAATCCAATCGAGCCGGCCCTTGATGCCGACGTGGGAATCGCCGCCGCGGACCGCCGCGCCCAGGGAGCCGTCCTTCAGCTTCACGAGCACGGGGAAGTATCCTCCGCCTTTGACGATCGGGAAGTCGTCAACGCCCTCCAGGCGTCGAACGCCACTCTCGTCGCCGGGGTCCTGCTTCAGGACAAACCGTTTCGATGCGTCGGCCGTGGAGCACGGCAAGCCAGCGCAGAGAGCAACCAAACAGCAAGACAGGGATTTGTGCATTTCGATTCTCCTGATGACTGAAGTCTACCGGCTCGGGATAATGGAAGGCCCCGCAGCGCCGTGAGGCACGCATCATGGCAGAGTCAATCTCCAGACGTCGTTTCGGACCGGCCAGGTGTTCCCGGCCACCACCCAAAGGCTCTCCTGGAAGACGTAGCAGAACGGTTCACGGTCGTCTCCTCCGCGGCTCGCAGACATGGTCATCTGTTTCAACAAACTGCCAGATAGCCTACTTGCCCGGCTCCAAGAAGGCAATCGGGTGGTATCGCTGGACTTTCCTTGGCCCGGCACGTATTCTGAGATGCCGAAATGTGACTACCGTGACAAATTGCGAGACCGTTTCCATGGAACCGCCGAGCGAACTGGCCGAAACGCTTGCCCAACAGCGTCGCGTGGCCGAAGCCAGGGGGATCGCCGACCTTGGGCGCCACGTTTTCCTTGGCTGCGATCAGGCCAACCCCAAATGCTCCACAAAGGAATAACCAATGACAAACCCCCGTCCGTTTCTCGTGAATCTGCAGCTCGTTTTTCTCCTGGCCGCCAGCGCCGCATGGTGCCAAGCCGCTTCGGAGCCCGGGCGGAATGAGAACGCCGACCGCGGCGCGACCGAGACCGCCGGCCTCGAACAAGGCTTTCGCAACCCGAGCGACACGGCCAAACCGTGGGCCTACTGGTGGTGGCTCAAAGGCAACGTGACCGAGCAGTCCATTACGCGGGACCTGGAGGCGATGAAGCAAAAGGGCTTTGGCGGCCTGCTCTTGTTCGATGCACGCGGATACCACGAAGGGCACGTGCCTCCGCCCTCCAGCCGTATGGAGTTCATGAGCCCCGAGTGGCGGCGCATGCTCAAGCTGGCCATGTCGGAAGCGGACCGGTTGGGCCTCGAGATGAGCGTCAACCTGAGCAGTTGCGCCGGCGCGCTCAAAGGGCCGTGGGACGTCGGCGACGACGCCCCCAAGAAGCTCCTCTGGACCTCCGGCGAAATCCAAGGCCCCACGCGCTTGAACCTGCGCCTGCGGCCTCCGGAGGCGGCCCGTTTCCGCGACGTTGCCCTGGTGGCTGCCCGGCACGGCGAGCCGGGTGCAAGCGACGCGCCTGCCAAAGCCGAGACGACCGGGCTCGAAAACCTGTCGGAGAGCTGGCAAGAGGTCCGGCTCCAACCCCAAGCCACGCCAGCCGCGGTGGAAGTCGTCGACCTTTCCGGAAAGGTGGATGCCCAGGGGCAGCTCACCTGGGACGTGCCCAAAGGGCGATGGACGCTCGTGCGCTTCGGCTCGGCCGTGATGGAGGGGCACGAGAACGATGTCGACATCCTCAATGCGGAAGCCGTCGAGGGACATTTCGAGCGGATGGGAAAACGCATCCTCGAAGACGCCGGTCCCCGGGCCGCTAAGACGCTCACGCACTTCTACAGCGTCAGTTGGGAAGGCGCCGCCCCCACGTGGTCGACCGGCCTCGCCCGGGAGTTCCAAAAGTACCGCGGCTACGACCTCGGGCCCTACCTGCCGGCGCTTGCCGGGATTACCGTCACCAGCCGCGAGGTTTCCGAACGCTTCCTGCGCGACTACCACAAGACGCTGGGCGACTGCTTCATGGACAACTGCTACGGCAAGCTCCGCGAGCTGTGCGGCCGCGAGGGGCTCAGGTGGCACTCCGAATCGGGCGGGCCCTGGAACCGAAAGCTGCCGAGCTTCCAGCACGCCGACCAGTTGGCTTTCCTGGGCCGCAACGACATGCCCCAGGGCGAGTTCTGGCACCTTGGCCGGGCGATGAATCGCCCGCCCGCCATGGCCGCGCACATCTACGGCAAACCGTTGGCTGCCACCGAAGCCTTCACGCACATGCGGCCGCACTGGTCTGCGTACCCCGCCGCACTCAAAGGCGATGCCGACGCTGCCTTCTCTGACGGCGTCAATCACTTCGTCTGGCACACCTTCAGCGCTTCGCCTCCCGAATTCGGCAAGCCCGGGATCGAGTATTTTGCCGGAACGCACCTGAACCCCAACGTGACCTGGTGGAAGCAGGCCGGGCCGCTGGTCACCTACCTCGCCCGATGCCAGTTCATGCTGCGCTGGGGGCGGTTCGTGGGCGACGTCTGCTGCTACACGGGCGACAAGCCCTACCTGCACTGGGGACGCGGAGAAGAGTGGAGCAAGAAATCGACGCTGAAACTCGGAAAGGGTTATACCTACGACTTGGTGAACACCGAGGTGCTCCTGGAGCGGCTGGAGGTCGAAGACGGCGATCTCGTCCTGCCCGACGGCATGCGCTATCGCCTGCTGGTCGTCGACTTGGAAGACGAGACGGCGCCGCCCGAGGCCATGCGGAGGATCGTCGAGCTGGCCAAGGCCGGGGCCACGGTCGTGTTGGGCCGCGGTCGGCCCGAGCGGGCGCCCGGCCTGCAAGACTACCCGGCCTGCGATGAAGAAATTCGCCGTCTGGCCGACGAACTCTGGGGCAAGCCCGGTGAGCAGCCCCAGCGGCGCCCGCTCGACAAAGGCAAGGTCCTCGCCGGCATGAGCTTGGACGAAGCACTCCAGGCCGAAGGCATCCTCCCGGACTTCGTGGGGCCGTACGACTACACCCACCGGGCCGCCGACGACGTGGACGTCTACTTCCTCTCGGGCGAAGGATCCGCCGAGTGCACCTTCCGCACCAGCGGCAAGGAGCCGGAACTCTGGGACCCGGCGACGGGCGACGTGCGCGGCGCCGTCCACTGGCGCGCCACGGAAGACGGGCGCACGGTCGTCCCGCTCCACCTGCCGGAGAGCGGATCGATCTTTGTCGTGTTCCGCGAGCCCGCCCTGCCGAACCATCTCGTATCCGTCACCGCGCCCGAAGGCGGCCTGGAAATCGCGGGCCGCGGCGAAGAGGGTGTCCGGCTGCGTCTCTGGCAGCCGGGGCGCTACGTTCTGACGAATTCGCGGAACCAGGAGCAGAGCATCGACGCGGGCGCGATCCCCGCCCCCACCACGCTGGCCGGCCCCTGGGAAGTCCGCTTCCCGCCGGGATGGGGCGCTCCCGAGTCGATCGTGTTCGACAAGCTCATCCCCTGGAACGAGCACCCGAACGAAGAGATCAGGCACTTCTCCGGAACGGCGACGTATCGTAAGACGTTCGAGTTGGACGAACCACAGGCGAAAGGGCTCATCCGGCTCGACCTCGGCCAGGTCAGACACGTCGCCGAGGTGCGCGTGAACGCAGCGCCGCTGGGCGTGGTCTGGACCGCCCCGTGGAGGGTGGACCTGACCGGCGCTGTGAAAGCGGGAACCAACGAGCTGGAAATCGACGTCACCAATGTCTGGGTCAACCGCCTGATCGGCGACGCCGGGCTACCCGAGGAAAAACGGCGGACCGGAACCAACGTGCGCCTCGGCGCCGACGTCGGCGAGCGCCCAAGCTTTCGGGGCTATCCGCCCAACGCGCCCCTGGAGACTTCCGGCCTCCTCGGCCCGGTGCGCCTCGAGTTCGGCCGGCAACAAGACGTACGATTCTGACACGGGGCGGGCGGAGGAAGCTCACCTGATGAGAGCCTTAAGAAACGTCCGGACGATCGCCCTATCCGCGTTCCTTGTGCTCGCGTCGTGCGGAGGCACGCACCTGCGAGCCGAGAACCTCGCGAAACTCGACGGCGTCGCGGTCGTGGCCGACAGCCAGTCGCGGGATCGATGGGGGCTGGACGGCTACCATCCGGCGTACGTGATCGACGGCAACACGGACGGCTCGGTTGACGGCGCCCGCACGACCTCCTGGGCGTCGGACAATTGGGAGGTGACCCATGCGATTGCGATCCTCTTCCCGCATCGCGTGAGCGTCGAAGAGGTCGTCGTCCACTGGGCCGGCCCGCGGGGAAGCGTCCTGACGCCGAAACGATTTTCGATCGAAGGGTACCGCGACGGCCAGTGGACCGGCCTTGCCGCGGTGGAAGCAGAGAAGCCGGCGGCGGCGTCGAAGATCGGCATCGCGGCCACAGAGGTCGAGGCGTTGCGCGTCGCGCAGCCTCCCGACGGCGCGTCGCCCTCCGCCGATCGCCGCCTATGGATCGCGGAAATCGAGGCGGCGGGAAGCCCCTCGGACCCGCCGGCCGCCGTCGACGTGGCCAAGCTGAAAGCGGAGCTGGAGTCGGAGTTTCAAGTTCTCCGCGGGCAGGAAAACGCCGCCCGCGTTGCACCCGCGTTGGACGTGGTGATGAAGACTCGCAAGCGCCACGGGTTCATGGCGATCATCGACCGGGAGGACGTCGCCCGGGGCCGGGCCAACGTGGCGACGCGCCCCTGGGCCAAAACCCTTGCGGAGAAGATCAAACAGGACGCCGACTGGTGGCTCGGGCAGAGCGACGACCGGATCTACAACCTCGTTCCGGCGGGCAACCCCAGGGCGATCTGCCCGCAGTTCGAAAAGGGATGCCCGATTCACGGCGGCGCGCGGATGAGCTTCACGGCCACGCTCGAAGAACCTTATCGCTGGCGCTGCCGCGAGGGGGGCGAAATCTGGCACGACGGGGCCGTCGTCAGAAACCCCAAGACGGGTGAGGAGGTCACGGTCCGCGATCCAGGGACCGGGTGGCTT
>JBDRTC010000277.1:0-2424 GCA_043824335.1 Planctomycetota bacterium
GTGGGACTATCCGCTGGTGGCCGCTATGATCGCCCCGCGGGCCCTGATGACCGGCAATTCCGACGCCGACGCGATCTTCCCCCGTAACGGTGTCGAGCGGCTCTACCAAAGGGTCCGCAAGGTCTACGAGCTTTACGGGGCCGGCGATCGGGTGGCGCTCACCATGACGACCGGCGGGCACCTCGACACGCCCGAGTTGCGCAAGCCCGCGTTCCGGTGGTTCGACAAGCATCTGAAGGGCGTGGAGCGATCCGTCGACGTGCCGGCCGAGAAGTTCTTCGAGCCGGAACAGCTCCGCGTTTTCCAGGAGTTGCCCGACGACCAGCTCAACACCGAGATCCACGAGACGTTCACCCAGCTTGCCCCAGCTCCGGCCGTGCCGGCCTCGCAATCCGAGTGGCAGAAGCTCCGCGACGGCTGGCAAAAAGCCCTGTTGGAAAAATCGTTCGCCGGCTGGCCCGACGAGCCCGGGCCGTTGGGCGTCAAGGAGGCGTTCACCGTCGAGCGCGAGGGCCTTCGCTTCTCGGCCTACGACTTCACCAGCCAGGGCCCCATCCGCTTGCGGCTCTATCTGGCGAAGCCCGTGGATCTGGAAAAACCCAAGCTCACCGTGCTGGGTGTGTTGGACGAAGCGGGCTGGAAGTCGTTTCTCGCCATGACGCGCTGCGGCTTCGAGGAGGAAATCACGGCGGAGTTGCCCTCCGACGTGGGCCAGGAGCTGCCCGAGGCGGATGAAGCCCTATTCCAAAAGCTCCGCCAGATGCAGGACTCGGCCGGTTCGGTGATGGCCTTCGTCGCCCCGCGGGGCATTGGGCCCACGGCCTGGAACCCGGGCGAGAAGAAGCAGACGCAGATCCGCCGCCGCTTCATGCTCCTGGGCCAAACGCTCGACGGGATGCGCGTTTGGGACGTTCGCCGCGCAATCCAGGCCCTCCGCTCCCTCGACTCGGCTGCCAAGACTCCGCTCGTTCTTCAGGGCGGGCGTCAAGCGGCGGCCATCGCCCTTTACGCCTCGCTCTTCGAGCCCGACGTCCAACGCCTCGATCTTCAAGACCTCCCCCACACCCATCGCGACGGCCCCGTTTTCTTGAACGTCCGCCGCTACCTTGACGTGCCCGAGGCGCTTGCCATGGCCCTTGAGCGCTCCGAAATCATCCTCCACCAACCCGACCCCGCCGGCTGGGACTACCCCGCCGCACTCGCCCATGCCCTCGACTGGGGCGAAAACCGGCTCCAAATCGTCGGTCTCCCGGAGACGCCGTAGGGCCGGCTGTGCCGGACGCGATCGTGACGGAGACGACCGGGTGGCATGGCGTCGCTTGCGTCGCCATGGAAGTTGGCAAACATGCCCACGCTTCGCGAGGGCATGCCACCCGGGGAAAGGGGATGGCCGGTTGTGCGACAGGCTACCCGCCCAACCATTGCCGGTCGGTGACGACGAGGCGGCCGCGCCGGTGGTCGATGCGGTAGGCGGCCGGGTCGTCGCCCAGGCCGTCATACCGGGCGGTTGGGTTCGGGCCGGTCCAGTCGATTTCATGGCGGCCCACGACCAACTCGGTGTCGGGCCCGGGGCGGTTGAGCGTCACGCAAGGGAGCACGAGAAACTTTGTCGGGCTTGTGGGAGGATGCGCTTGGATGTCGCGGACCGCGACCCGGGCTTGCAGCCGGGCGTTGACCAGCGCCGCGACCAGCGCCCGGTGCTCCTCGGGCACGACGTCCGGGTTCTTGAGCATCGCCAGGCGGTCCTTGCCGTCGGAGGCGAACAGCTCGGCCAGCTCGCGGACCGCCGGCAGGTCGGCCCCGTCCATCAGCGCCGCCAGAGCGCCGCAGCAAGAGCTTTGCGAGCTGTAGCGGTAGAGCCAGCCGTATTGCGTTCCCCCCGGATCTTTGCGCACGGCCACGTGGGCGTTGATCTTCACGACCATCAGCTTGAAGCTCGCCTGCGACTCGCGCGTGGCGAAGTGCTGCTCGGCGATGCCGACGGCCCCGATCTCGTAGCGGGCTCCGAGGTTGGCCGATCGAAACGCGGCCCGGCAGCCTCGCTTCAGGGCCGGTAACGCACGTTCGGAAAACGAATGCTGGAAGGCCTCGGCGCATTCCCGTTCCGATTCGTCGGAGCAGGTGACGTGGTACGCCCCGACCACCGGGGCCGCCAGGGTCCTGGCGAAGTCCCGCACAACGCCGCCGACCCGGGCCAGGTCGGTCTCGACGCCCACCAACTCTTCGAGTCGTCCCATGGTTCTCGCTCAAATTGGGTATTCAAGCCGCCCCATCGGCCGACCACGTCAATTGTAGCATTTCGCCGGGCGGACGCACTGCCGTTTTCGGCGTCGGCGAAGGGGCTTGACGTCAACATCGAGCTTCAACGCCCGGGGGCTGCGTCCCCCGGGGTGAACTAGCCGACTGCGTCGCTTCCCCGGGGGA
>JBDRTC010000278.1:0-3788 GCA_043824335.1 Planctomycetota bacterium
CAGTCCCCGAGTTATTCTCCGGCCGCCCCTAAGGAAGCAATCTTCGGTAAGGAGGAACCGGTTGCCGGCAATGCGCAACAGGTCCGCATTTTGGGTGGATCAGGGCAGTTGAGGCGGGGGGGTTGCGTCCGTCCGTGGGCCTTGTATCTTGAAGGGGATCAAGGTGGTGGGAAATCGCCGCTTGTGGGTCGGGCCAGGGAAAGCATCTCGCCGGTGAGCCACGCGGTTCGTGGGGTGTCACCGAACGCAGGACGACTGCTTCAGGCGGGCGCAAGTCGATGCAGGGCTACCTACCCGGATATGAGCTGGACCCGACGACGTGGGTCTACGTCTCGTCGCTCTTGACGATCGGCGTGTTCTTCAAGTTCCACCGCCTCTGGAGCGTTCGGAACCTGGATCTGGCCGGTTTGATCCTGCTGGCCCCGGGCCTGTTGTGGGTGGCTCGCGGGCAAGGACCGGGCGGCTACATCTGGCTGTTCACCGTGGGTAGCTTCTTTCTCGTGCGTCTCCTGCTGGACCCTCTGATGGTCCGCCGTCCTTTGCTGGAGCCGAACCTCAACGCCAGCGGGCTGACCTTTACCGGCGTCGCGCTGATGGTGTTCTTGATGAGCAACGTCGTCACGGGAAGGCTGTACCCGCTGGCAAAGCAACCGATTGCGGGCGGCCCCGAGGCCCGGGATTCCGCGCATCCGTTGTTGTACTCGGTCGCCGACCTTTCCAGGAATGCCGCCCCGGCCGACGACGGGGGAATCCAGCCGAAACAGGTCCGGCCGAGCGCCCGCGCCCGAACGGCGATGGTCCGGACCCTCGCCGTCCTGGCGCACCTGGCCATGGTGATCGGCATCGCGCTGATCGGCTACCGCCACTTCGACAACGTTCATACGGGCGTGGCCATGGCGTCGCTCTATCTGGTCCTGCCTTATACGGCCCAAATGGCGGCGCGCGTGGATCACGTCGTTCCTGCCGCGCTTTTGGTTTGGGCGATCGCCGCTTACCGGCGGCCGGCGTTGGCGGGAATCGCCATCGGTCTGGCCGCCGGACTGATCGGGTATCCCCTGTTCCTCGTGCCGCTCTGGACGGGCTTTTACTGGCGGCGCGGATTGATTCGCTTTGCCGTCGGCGTGGTCTCGGGACTGGTGCTCTTGGTCTTCCTGTTGTTGATTTTCATGCTGGTCTTGAGGCTGTTCGGCTTGACCGACGTCGGATCGTTCGGCGACCGGCTCGCGGACCTGTTCGGTTGGACGAGGCTGCCGCTTCCCAAAGCCGACGGCTTCTGGCAGGAGCACGGACAGCCGCTTCGCATTCCGGTCATCGCGGCCTTTTGCGTTCTCTCGGGCAGCCTGGCGTTGTGGCCTGCCCAGAAAAACCTCGGCACCCTGCTGAGCTGTTCGGCGGCGGTGATGCTGGGGGTTCAGTTCTGGCACCCGTACCACGGCGGAGTCTACATGGCCTGGTACCTTCCGCTTTTGGTGCTGACGATCTTCCGCCCGAACCTGGAGGACCGGGTGGCCGTGACGGCCGTGTCGGAAAGCCGAACTCCCTGGCAGACCGCGGGGGGGTTCCCCTGGCGGGTCGACGCAGGGACTGCCCGGCGAAAGGAAAGCCGCGGGAGCTTCAATAAGTAGGTCTAACTCGCCTTTTTCATCGGGCTGTCAGTCCCTTCGCGCGTCGAGCCCCGGAAGCCTTTTCTGGGCGGCGTACCAGGCTTTCCATCGGGCCACGTCGAAGCCGTAATCGACGCCCCCGCCGAGCGAAACCAGCGCATCGAGCACCGCCTGGTTGTTGAAGTAGCGGGTGATGATCTTGGGGCCCTGACCGCCCATGGAAAGACCGCCGGGCGACCCGCCCGGGCCACTGCTGAACCCGGTGGTCATCTGCCCCGGATTGCCACCGCCGATCTTGTACTTGTGGCCGGTCACCAAGGCGCCGATCAGCGGGCCGACGGCCGACTTGGCCTCGAGGTGACCTAGCGCCACGGCCGCCCGAAGGACCTCGATGTTGCTCCCGCTCCGCAGCCGCCCAATGAAATAGTCCACCACGTCCGGGGCCTTTCCCTGCTTCAAGTAGTCGAGGCAGGTGAGCCGCACTTCCGCGACCGGGTCTCGAAGCGCCTGGGCGGCCAGGGCCTGCCGAGCCAAGGTCGTTCCGATCCGGGCGAGAGCCTCGATGTACGCAAGCCGGGCGTGGTCGTCGCCGCTGTCCTCCGACAGCGCGGCGGCCAGCGCCTCGACGGCGAACGGATCGGCGATCCCGCGGATGTTCTCGTAGGCAAGCGGCGTCTTGTTTCCGCCGATCCAACCCCTCCACAGACCGAGCTTCCTTTTCCACTGCCCAGACGCCGCCTCAAGCTTCTCCTTCTCCTCGATCAACTGAATTTCTTGGGGCAGCCGATACTCGCCTTGGTACCAGACCATTCCCCGGTCTTCCATGACTTGTTGCCGCGTGGTCCACTGGCCGTCTTTGCGGAAGTACCCCAGCACCCGACGTGCCTGCTCGTGGTCCGGGTTCAACTCAAGGATCCGCTCCAGGTGAACCTTGCGCTCCGCGAGCAGGGTATTCTGGCGACACCATTCGGCCAGCGACCACTGGGCTTCGGCCGTGTCGGGGTAGCGCGGCCGGATCTTCTCGTATTCGATTTCTTCGGGCCGGGGGCGGAGCCAGTCTTTCACCTGCGACCGCGAAAGGGTGATCCGGCTCCCCGTGGAAGTCTTGACCGTGTAAGGCTCGGTCGGGGATTGCTTCGGGTTGACAAGCTCCCCGACGACCCGGCCGCCGTTGGCGAGAACGAACACGTCGCCGGCCGCCACGCCGCACCAGGCCAAAACCAGGACGATCGGCGCCGCAAGCTGCCCGGTTTTCCGCTTCATGGCTCTTCCCCTTTTTCGACCGTCGAGACGTGACGCTCACGTCCATGATTGCGGAACCCCCCGGTCTTCTCTAGTATACGAAACGACCTGCCCGTTAGGCAACAGAAATCCCCCTACATCAAGGGGTTTGGACGCTTCAATCTCGGAATTGAGGAGGACAACATGGGCCACGTGCCCGACGAACATCGCAGCGAGGCCCCCCGGGTAGTGCGGTGTGGGGTGATCACCGTCAGCGACACCCGGACGCGCGAAACCGACACGGGCGGTCAAACGATCGTGGACCTGCTCGCCGAGGCCGGGCACGAGGTCCTCGACCGTCACCTCATTCCCGACGAGCCCGGCCCCATGCAAAAGCTTTTGGAGGGCCTGCGGGACCGTGACGACGTGGACGCCGTCCTGATGACTGGGGGAACGGGCCTTGGCCGCCGCGACCAGACCTTCGAGACGGTCACCGGCCTGTTGGACAAGCCTTTGCCGGGCTACGGGGAGCTGTTCCGCATGCTCAGTTACGGCGAGATCGGAGCCGCGGCGATGCTCAGCCGGGCGGTCGGGGGATTGATCGGGCGGACTGTCCTGCTGACCATGCCCGGCTCCAGGGCCGCCGTCCGCCTGGCCATGGAAAAGCTCATCCTGCCCGAGCTGGGACACTTGGTCCGGGAGGCAAGGCGCTAGTGGCCCTTCAAGTTCGAGGTTTTGGGTGGCACTGGCTGCTTGTCAGCCAGTGCATCCGGCTGAGTCCGGCCCAAGGCGGACACTGGCTGGCAAGCAGCCGTGGCACTCCAATACACCGTGCAATCTATCCTCCGTGCCGCTAGTGCTCCGTCAATCTTCGATTGACAGGTTGTTTGGTTTATGGGATATCGCTTTCCCAGGGGGATTTTGTCTTGCCCAGGGAAAGGAGTCCCGACATGGAGAAGTACA
>JBDRTC010000279.1:0-3768 GCA_043824335.1 Planctomycetota bacterium
GATTTCAAGAGTCGTGAGGTACTGGCAGCCCGTTGAAAAACGTGTCTGTCGCTTCCTCACGACCCCCGAACGACTCGGCCGGTTTCCGATGCACGCGCGTGAACTGATCGAACTGGCCGCCCTGGTTTCCGTCCACGGACCGGTTCTGGCTCGCACGACCGGGCGGATTTCCGAGAAGAGCATCGAGCAGTATTGGACCGCGTCCAAGAGCCGGCTGGACCGCTGGGGCCGAACCCTCAAGTACCTTTCCAACGAGATCGACGGAGAGAAAAAGGGGACAGGTCCAATTTGCCGGAACGGCCCGAAGGCGGGCACCGACGCGCAGCGTTGGTCGTCGCACAAATTGGACCTGTCCCCTTTTTCCCCCCTTGAGCCCAAGTGGTCCCAGCTTCGCGGCGTGCTCGAAGAGATCCTCACCGGGGAAGTGCTCACCCGGGTTTGGACCGCGGTGATGGTCGCCTACGACCGCCGGCGCGGGACCGACCAGGGGGAGCCGATAGCGCGGAGCGTGCTGATCGGGCACCTCGAAGCACGGCACCGCGTGTTGACACTCTTGGTCCGAGGCCCCCGGATCGACGCGGAGCAGGCCGTCAAGCTCAACCGCCTCCGGCGACGCACCGAGCGCTGGACCGACCTGTTGATCGGCTACCTGATGGGGCTCGACGACGTCGGCCAGTTCGCCCTCGACCCGGACCGCGCCAGAGACTTTGCCGAAGACCTGAGTTACCAGAGCCGCATGCGAGGCGGCCGGTTTGCTTGGCCGCTCCTCTTGGCCTCGCTCCGCGCGGCGTTCGGGCAAGGTCTGGGACCGACGAGCCCCAACGGTGATCTGAACGCGAAGATCGCCGTGAGCATTCTCTCCGCTTTTCCGCCCGACGTGTTCGACGCGCTCGGCATCTTCCGATCCGCCTGGCTTGAGCGGATGACGAACGTCACGGCCGACGCGGAGGGAATGATCGACGCGCTCCTGGCGTTGGACGAGGAAGCCTCGTCCGACGACGCCGGCTCCACCCACGGACAGCGGTTGAACCACCTGCGCCGCTTCGGGAAGTGACGGCTATTCCAGCCCCAGGCTGTTCCAATAGGCTTTGCGCTGCTGTTCAGAGCCCAGTTGCTCGGTGATCTCGCGCCACGATGCGGCCGCCTGACGGAGCGCCTGCTCGGGGGTCTGTTGGCCTTCGACCGCCCGGCGCACGGCTTCGTCCAGCGCGGCCAGATACTTCCGCCGGCCCGGGAGCCTGACGGCAAAGAGCCACTGGGGCCGAGAGAGCGTCTGTTGGGTCAGCTCGGCGTATTGGGCAGCTACCGCCGGCGGGATTTGCTCCTCCACCCAGGCGTTGGGCGACTCGAGGTGGACGTTCGAGAACAGGGTCGTCGTCGGGCTGGAAGGGGCAAGCTGGGTTGATTGCTCCTCGGAGAGCCACCAGAGGAGCTGGAAGGCGGCCTCCGGCGACTTCGAGCTCGCGAGCACGACGCCGAGCCGTCCGGCGGTGCCCAGGAGCGGGACGTGCGCATCGTCGTCCGGCCGGCGGGGCTCCCAGGCCCCTTCGCCGACGTCGTAAGCCTCCGCCGAACCGGGTAGCTCGGCCAGCCCGACGGGCACGCTCTTGCCCGCGGGAGCCGAATTCGCGGCGGCGCTGGGCCACGACAGCGCCAACCCGCACCGGCCCTCCCAAAATGCGGCGCGAGCGGCCGCCGGATCTAAATTGAGCTGATCGGCCGGTCCGGAGGCGGTCGCGGCCACCAACTCCTCAAGCGCCCGAACGAAAGGGGGACCGTCGATCAAGGGCTCCATGGTGTCGACGCTGAACATGGTGGAGTAGTTCTCGCGATGGCGGGCGTAGGGGGCCGCCCGGGCCAAAAGCACCACGGCGGCCCAGCCGGGTCCTAGCGGCTCGATCGCCCCGGTCCATGGCGCATCGTCGGGCGGGGCCTTGTCGCCCAGGTTGTTCCGGTCGGAGAGCAACTCGGCCAGCTCTCGATATTCGGTCCACGTTTGGGGCGGTCGGCGGTCGAGCTTTTCCAACAGGTCGGGCCGGTAGTAGATCACAAACACCGGCGATCCGAACGGCACGCCCACGACCTCCTTGCCCCAGACGGTCTCTCGCACCCGCAGCAAGCTGAAGATTTCCGACCAACGCCCCCCGTCGTTCTCCAGCAGATTGTCTGGGAGCGGCGTCACACCCGCCTTCTCGGCGAAGCCACCGACCTGGCAGGAGGGGCAGACGACCGCGTCGGCCGAGATCGCTTCCTGGGCGTCGACCTCCTCTTGAGACATTTGCTCGACGTGGAAATCGAAGCCGGAAAGCGCGCTCCATTCCCCCCCCAATTGCCCGATGGCGGCGGCCAGGGCCGGGTCGTCGACCACCAGGAGCGTCAAATCGACTTCTCTGGGCGTTCCGTTGCCCGGACGGCCCCCGGTATCTGGGCAGCCGGCCAACAGCAGGGGCCACAAGCAGGCGATCAACGCCAGGCCGATCCTCTGCCCCTTTCCGTGCTGTTCCAGTGATGCAGACATGGTGTCTCCTACGTCGGTCGCCGTCGGGAGTTCGCTCATCAGGGCCACTGTAGAGGGAGGCGTGTGGCCCGGTCAACGTCTTCTCTGCGTATGACAACGCTTCTGAGGGCCCGCGGCCGTGAATGCGAGTTCTACTTACCCCCCGGTTGTCCTAGAAGAGGCGAGCCGGGTAGAATCCCCGTGGGAAACGCCAGGAAAGGCCGTCCGTTGGCGAGCAGAACGAGTAGACTTCAGTGACGGCCCATCGTTTCGGTTCCGGCGGGTGGGATTCCAAGTGAGTGAGCTTATCCGGTGAATGGCCCCCCAAACAGAGATGTGTCGTCGCCCGCAGGGTCGCAACGGTGGTTCACCGCGGCCGAGATCGTGCTGGTGTTCGGCATCTTCTTCCTTCAAGGGGCGTGGCCGGTCCCCGACGTGAACGAGCCGTACTACCTGGGTAAGGCGATCGACTTCTGGAACCCCGATTGGATCCCCCACGACACGTTTCTCGACTCGGCCGACACGCACACCGTCTTCTACTTCACCTTCGGATGGCTCTCGCTCTGGCTCGCGCCGGCGTGGCTGGCGTGGTTCGGACGCCTGTTGACGTGGGGGCTTCTGGCCTGGGCCTGGCATCGGTTGAGCTTCGCGATGATCCCGCGGAGGTGGTTTTCCGTGCTCACGGCCGCCTGGTTCGTCTGCCTCCTGGAACGATTTCACATGGCCGGCGAATGGGTCGTCGGTGGGGTGGAGGCGAAGGGGTTCGCCTACGTGCTGGTTTTCCTGGGGCTGGAAGCGTTGGTCCGCAACCGGTGGAACCGGGCGTGGCTCTTGTTGGGCGCGGCGTCGGCGTTTCACGTGCTGGTGGGCGGTTGGTCGGTCGTGGCCGCGGGGATTGCCTGGCTTCTGTTGCGCACCGGGCGGCCCCGGCTTCGGTCGATGTGGCCCGCGCTCGTCGGGGGATTCGTGTTGTCGCTCCCCGCACTGCTCCCGTCGCTGGCCTTGACGTGGGGCGTCGAGCCCGACGTTGTGAGCCAGGCCCACGAGATTTACGTCTACGAGCGGCTTGCCCACCACCTCGTGCCCGGCCGCCTTCCGGCCACTTTCGGCGACCGCTTCCTGCTCCTGGGGCTCCTCCTGTTGATCCTGGAATGGATCACGCCGGCCGACGGGGTCCGCCGCCGACTGCGGATGTTCGTCGTCGGCGCGCTGGCGATTGCGGGCGTGGGCCTGGGCGTCAGCTTGCTGGAGCACGTCAGCGCGGGGCTCTC
>JBDRTC010000280.1:0-3579 GCA_043824335.1 Planctomycetota bacterium
TGCTGTTTCTTTGTCCACTCGAAGAAATCCCCCAAAGTGATTTGACAACAGCCGCAGGATCACGATAATCAGGGGTGGATGTTCTTAGCTTGGATTTGGATGTTGGCATGTTCCCGTATACCAAAGCACACATGCGTGCCGTTCCGCCCTTGGCGGCGTCCATGTCTAAGCCGATAGCATCCAAAGGGACAAGACGAGCGGCCGTTTCGTTTTGCGCCCCGAGGTTCGTTCGCCTGGAAAGCGGGCGGACCGGAAGGCCATGGTGCGTGTCGGAACCAATCCCAGTCACAGAAGGACCGAGACCGGCGGCGCGGGACGACGCCCGAAGGTACCTGGGGGCTGGGTGCGGAACTGTGGACGGAACCGATCGTTCCGGACTGCGTAAAGCCACGGGCTCGCCACCCGATGGAAAAGCGGGGCCAGATGGACGGCACTTCAACAATTGAAGCCCGGGTAGCAGGTTGTCCACTCCTGTCCGGCGCCGGACGTTCATAATCTGCTGCCGCTACGTGGATCGTCACGACAGGCACGCACTGGGCCAGGATTCTCCTGCCGAGGCCCGGACATCTAAATCCGGCAAAAGTGGGGGCGTTGTGCCTGGACGCGATTGTCCGAGCGGGCACCGCCTGACGTCGCCGGAAAAGGGGGCGGTCTGTTCCTGCTACCTGAAGGCGGGTGCCCGGCTGATCGTTGGCACGGCCTCCCTCCAAACATCCCTCCCAGCGTCGCCAACCCCATGCGCACGTGAGCCTGGAGCGGCTCCGCATCAAGAAATCCCGAGAAATTCGCAGTTTGTGGCTCTCGGCGGCCTCAGTTTATTTCAGAAAGTGCAGCATAATCCGGGCGACACTATTGATACACGTCATCCGCGGCAGGAATAATGGGTGCATCCGAAGCCTGGAGCGGTTCCAGACAAAACGCAAACGGGAAATCGACGTTCACAAGCACAGGAAAGAGCAGTCATGAAGAAAGAATTCCAGTCGTCGCATGCGGAGACACAGAAGTCCTCACGTCGGGAGTTTTTGGGTTGGAGCGGGAAAGTGGCCGCGGGGTCCACGCTGGCCGGGGTGGCGATTCCGCGGGTGCACGCCGCGGAAGATAATACCATCCGGCTGGCCTTGATCGGCTGCGGCGGCCGCGGGAGCGGTGCGGTGGGCAATGCCATGTCGGCCCCCGGCGGGCCGGTCAAGCTCGTCGCCATGGCCGACGTCTTCGAGAACCGGCTGGCCGCATCGCACAAGGCCCTAACCAAGGGGTTCAGCGATCGGGTCGACGTCCCGCCGGAGCGGCGATTCGTGGGGTTCGACGCCTACCGCAAGGCAATCGACTGCCTGCGTCCGGGCGATGTCGCGATGCTTTGCTCGTATACGGCCTTCCGTCCGGTGCATCTCGACTACGCAGTGGAAAAGGGCGTGCATGTCTTCATGGAAAAACCGTTCACGGTCGATCCGCCGGCCGTGCGGCGGATGATTAAGGCCGGCGAGGCAGCGAAAAAGAAGAACCTCAAAATCGCCGCCGGCCTGATGTGCCGCCACAGCGTTGCCCGACAGGAATTGATTAAGAAAATCCGCGACGGCGAAATGGGCCAGATCCAACTCGTTCGGGCGTACCGGACGGGTGGCGGCGGGCGTGTTGGCCCACGCAACCCGGACGAGAACGAGTTGCTCTGGCAGATCCGCCGCCGAACGGCGTTCCTCTGGATATCGGGCGGGCTGTTCGGCGAGTTGTCGATCCATCAGATCGACGAAATCTGCTGGATCAAGGACGCCTGGCCGGTTGCCGCGCACGGCCTGGGTGGCCGGGTCTTCGACAACAAGAGCGTCGGACAGATATTCGACACCTACTCGATCGAGTACACCTTCCCCGACGGCACCAAGGCGCTGGCCGTCGCCCGATACGTGCCCAACACCTTCTACGATTTCGCCACCTACGTCCACGGGGGAAAGTGTGGGGCCCAGTTCTCCGGAAACATCCACGCGCCCACGGTGCATATGTACAAAGACCAACGCATGGCGCGCGACAACATAACCTGGAAGGCAGGAAAGGAACCCTGCGGTCCGCACCAGGCCGAGTGGAACGTGCTCTTGGATGCCATCCGCAACGACAAGCCGCACAATGAGGCCGAACGTGCCGCGATGGCTAACCTTGCGGAGATCATGGGTCGGGCGTCCGTCCACATGGGTAAGATCATCACCCTGGACGACGCGTTGGCTTCCAACTTCCAGTTCTACGACAAGATCGACAGCCTCGGCTACGACACGCCCGCCCCCGTCCAGGCCGACGCCAACGGCCAGTACCCCGTGCCGATTCCCGGCCAATGGGCTGAAATCTGAGCCGCCGAGATTGAGACTTGGCTGGACGGGCTGGACGTGGGACGTAGATGTCCAGGGGTTCGCGGAAGCACTATTGACTACCGCCGGCCTGACCCCAGAGCCCAAACTACGCGCCCAAAAGGCCGGCCGTCCCCGAACCAATGAAAATTAGTATTGTGTCCTTGCGCTACGAAAGCTTGGGAAAGGAGGATCAATGTAGGATACAGCGTGAAACCTTTCGATGGAACCCTGCGGGTAATGAAGCCCGTCCGGAAGAGCTTGGCCAGCAGCCGGAAGCGAGTCTTGCGTGGTGTCGGGGCGACCCGGCCTGCGAAGCGTAGACAGCGAGTGCCGAAGCCGTGTGATTGAGCCTCGAAAGTACGAATGCGGGAGCCTTCGTGGTGGACAGATCGGGGGCCGCGCCGACGCATTGCAATGGCCTGATGCGTGGGTCCTGCCGGGGTCGGAGAGCAGGGCAAGAGCACAATGGGGGTTCCCCAGGAACGTAGGAGATCCTGTCGTCTCCACTGACCGACATCCCGGCCGGAGGTACCGGGTGACCAACTCCAGAAGACCGTCCGCGGCAGCGCTCGGCCGCGCGGCGGGCGAAACACGAGCGCTCGGGTGGTCTCGCCAAGCGAAGGACACGAAGCGCGGCGAAATGGGCGGCAGGAAGTCGGAGCACCTCATAGTACCGTGGAACCAGGGGAACTCGGGCCCAGGGAACCCTGCGGAGGAAAGGAGGTGCCGAGTCGTGGACCCGTTGGAGGGCAACACGTCGGATGCTTAGGAATCCTTTGCGTGTCAACCAAACTTCAACGGATAGCACTTGGGCAGCAAACCCATGACTTGACGAGCCGGATGCGTTAATCGCGCACGTCCGGATCCGTGGGAGCCCCGGCCGGGCAACCGCCGGGGCCACCCAGCCCGGAATACCCCAGGAGACGCAACGTCGGGTATTCCCAAGGTGCGACCGCGGTCTCCGGTCGGCCCTCCCGAACCTCCCAAGACCTTGGCACCCTGACGATGGGCGCGGCCCAGGCCGCCACCACGTTTACCGTGCCTCTGCTTGCTCTCCAGATCCCGCTTCTGGCGCCGCCAACCCCACGCCCACGTGGGCCAGAAGCCGAGATAGGGCCCTGGGCGACCCAAAAGACCTTTTGGGGGTGAACGGCGTTTCTGGGGCCGTGTGAGGCGGTCGAGCCGCGGGCTGAGAGTGGTAGTTGTCGATTGGCTGGCCGCAGGGCCAGTACATTGCTTTAACGCC
>JBDRTC010000281.1:0-17995 GCA_043824335.1 Planctomycetota bacterium
CCGTAGCCGCTGAGCGTGACGTTCTCGACCAAGCTGCCCGTGAAAAGTGAGTCCTGCGACCCCTTGAACTCACCCGCCTTCGCCAGCACTTCGACGTCTTTCTCGAAGACAATCCCCTGATTGCTGACGAGCTTTAGCGGCGTGACGACCCACGGTTTGCCAACGTTGTCCACGACGAGCTTGGGCACCTTCGAATCCATCGCTTTCTGCAAGCACGCCGTCGCGTCGGTCTCGTTGAATCCCCACCACGACGCCTTCGCTTCCGTCATCTTGCCGGCCGCAACTTCCGCAATGGCTTGCTCATTGACCTGAGCCTCCGCGCACGACTTCAGGGCGACGAACGAGAGAACAACGAAGAAAAGGAACAGGAGTCGGTTCATCAGCGGCCTTTGCAGTGATGGTTTGGGCACTTCGGCAACTCTTGAAATGGTGGCGCACACGGCTCTCGTGCATGTCTGTCTTGGCGTTCGCACCCGAGCCGCGTGCGTCACATGGCAGTTGCAGCAGGTCGTCATGCTTGGTCGATGGTTTTGGCTAGGCGCTCCGCTCGGACAGGTTTGCCCGATGGCGCTTGGCAATGAACTCTTGGGGAGTCATCGTGGTCTGCCCACGGGAGGCGAGGTGCAAACTGCCGGAGAGGCTTCATTCTAGCCCGATCCCCTCTGCCGGACCAGATGTCGCAGGGTGGACCGCCGTTCGCCCCCAAAAGGTTTTCTGGGTCGCCCAGCCCCCTATCTCGGCTTTTGGCACACGTGGGTGTGGGGTTGGCGGCGCCAGGGGCGGTGTCTGGAGGAATGCCGGGTTCGAGGCTGCCGTGGCGCAGAGGCCGTGCCCGGGATGTGGGCGGCCTCTCTTGTAAGAAATGGCGATCTGCCACTATCGGATTCAGCTTGCTGGAATCCCCACAAGGCCGCTGTTTTTTACATTTCGCCTCGGCAGGGCAAGCCGCCGGGGACCGACTCATCGCGAGGCAGGGAATGTTCCCTACCTTTAGCGGATTCAATTGCGTGGAGTCGGATGTGCTTGCCGCCGATGCCGCTCCGGTTGAAGCTCACGGTGGGCGCCAGTCGGGCCAACTCTTGCTAGACTCAAACTTGTGCCGTTTGAGTTGGTCGCCGGCATGCGCCGGGGCTTGAACGACTACGGGTATGCGACACCCACCCGCAGAAGGGCAAACGCAGGACGGAGTCGTCGAGACGTGGAGAAGGCAGGCAATCGATCTGCATTCTGCTAAGTTGGAAAGAATGGTGAGCGACCGACCTGACCATGACGTTCGGACGGGGCGCAACGAGGTGGCGCGCTGCCGGCGAAATCGGCGGTGCCAGAAACCTGCGTTGCCACGGCTTTACCGGATTTTGAACTGCGCGATCGTGTTTGGCGATATCATCAAACCCGGACGGCGAAACTCTGGGACTACACTCTATCAGGATGGCCCGGATAGGGCACAACAATACTTGGCGTGACGTTGCCGCGGCATCCTCTTGCGCTTTCCCGGACCCACATTCGTGCTAGGGAGGACATTTTCATGCTCGAAAACCCGCGTTTTCTGGTCCCGTTTTTGCTTTCGTTGGGTGCTTCGTTAACGGTTGGGGGGCAGGAAGAGCGGAAAGAAGAACTCGCACCGGGCCCTCGGGCCGAGTGGCCCCAAAGCTCTCCCACGTCCCCGTTCATCAATGCCGCCGATTATGGCCTGCAACTCGCCGCGCCGGCCAAGATGGCCACGGAGGTTTTCCACGAGAACCCGGACTGCACGGAAGCCCTTCAGGCCGCCTGCGACGCGGGAGCTGGTGGAGTCGTGTACATCCCCGCTGGACGATACCGGGTCACGCGGCCCATCGTGATCCAGACGGGAACCACGGTCAGGGGCGCAGGTTATTGCGCCACGATGATCCTGACCGAGCAGCCAATTCCCGCCATCCTGCACCTGCGCGGCGTCGGCGGGCCGATGACCATCATTCGGGACTTGTGGACGGCGGGGCCCGTCGGAGGTAATTGGCAGGCGACCGGTATCTGGGTGCAGGGATGCAACGGCGTCACCATTCGGGATTGCTGGGTCTCGGCGCTGGGAACGGGTATTCGGGTCGACGGCATCTCCGACACCTGGCTCCGCAATATCGTCTTTGAACTCAACCAACACGGAATCGTGGTGGAATGTGGAGAGTTGGGCTGGGCATCCGGCAACCTGCGTATGTTCGACTGCTACGGCTATCAGAACTATCAGACCGGGATTACTCTCACCAACTGCCGGGGCGTGCAGATGCAGTCCTGCAGCGCCGTCGGGTCCGGCCACGCCATCCTGGCCAAGAACTGTGCCCAGGTGACCATCACCGGAGCCCAAGTCAATTGGGATGCCTCGCCCTGGCGCAAGTTCGGGATCCGCCTGGAAGACTGTGACCATATCACGCTGGGGAACAGCGTCGTCGAGGGCATGGTGGAGTATGGAATCGCTGCGGTGGGATGTAAACACCTGACCCTATCCGGCAACGTAGTGCGCCACACCACTGCGGGGCCGGGCCTGATCGTGCAGGACTGTGAACTGGCCACGGTGTCGAGCAACAATGTGAGCGAGTCCGCGAAAGATGGAGTGGTCGTTTCGGGTTGCCGCTATCTGGCTTTGATGGGAAACGTCGTGGAAACCTACGGACAGGATCCCAAGTCCGACACCCCGGCCGCGGGCATCCGTGTGGATGACCAATGCAGGGAGTGTGAGTTCGTCGCCAATCTCGTCAAACCTGTCGAAGACGGAGGGCCGCCGAAGGTGATGCCAGGGCAGGTTGCCGAGTAGGCGACCTATCGCCCGGAAAGCACGATCTCGAATAAGAGCAGGGCTGCCAGCGCGAGAGTCGCGCCCAGTGCTGCGCGAGGGTCGATGCGGTCTGCGGCTCGGCCGAGTCCAAAATGCGGGCCGAGGCCGTTCCAGAGAGAGGCCGGCGGCGATCTCCAGCAGGCATCGAGCGGGCATCAAGGAAGTACTCGTCGAGCACCTGTTTGGCGGTCAGCATGTCCGAAATCCCCTCATTCCGTGTGAGCGCGCACGCGTGAGGACTGTCACTGGGCGCTTCAAAACCAGCCATCGAGAGTCGCTTCAAAACCAGCCAGATGTGTCCATGTGTTTGTAACGGATCTTCCGGTCTTTCTGGGCAGGCACCCTTTTCCCTATGTAGTTTGCGGGCTCCAAACCAGCGGCGACAAACGCCGCCGGCCAGGAACCGAACTGCCTGACCGCTGCCAACTTGAGGGTGTGCGGGCGTACCGTGGTACTACCCAAGGCCTCACCGCACACTGCGCGCAATAGAATTGCCTCGATGATTCCATATGGTCTTTTCATCGAGTTCGTCCAGAGATGTCTTGATCATGCGACTTTCTTGAAACGGCGACAGGCGATTTACCATGCGATTGCTGGTGAAAGACTCTTTTTGGTGTGCAAGAATGCATGGCACCGTCTCCACCCCCAACTCAAGCAGGATGCGGTAACGCTGGTGTCCGTTGAGTATGATGAAGTGATCATTCTCGGGAAACACCACAAGCGGTTCGATGAGTCCGACGGCAAGAATGCTCGCCCGGATTCGTTCGTGCTCCCGTTTGCTGATCTTGCGCTCGTGCCGGGGCCGGAGCAGCACCAGTGGAATGTCGCGGCCTTGAATCGTCATAGTTGAAACGTCTGAGTTGTTGTGTCATGCTTCGTAGCCGAAAGTTCCTGCCAGATCGGGGCGATCCGCCACCTGCTCTTCGGTAACGAGTCTCACAAAGGCTTCGTCGCGCCAGAGGGTATTGACGGCTGTGAGGAGCGTCAGGAAACGATTTTCTTTCGACTCCGCTTCACGGACAAAGGAATCCTTGGCCTTGGTGAGTTTGGAAATGTCCTTCTTCAGCATCGTTACGCTCACGCCCGCACGATTCCTCTTCCCTGAGCCGTTGCCCTGCGATGCCCGTTCCAGCCTGGCACCAATGATGCGCCGTGCGCGGGCGAAGTTGTGGCAGTTCACGATCCCCTGGTCGAAGGCATCCATGAGGACGTTTTGGATGTTCGCGTCGTCACTCTGGGCGACCAGGACTGCGAACGAGATGGAAAACACACCTTGCTCAACTCCTTGAATCAGGCGATCCTCACCTTTCTCGACGAGGCCAATGTACTGCCGCACGTACTCCGGGCTGCGGCAGCAGACCCTGCCGATTTGGCTATAGTCCCAACCCTCGTCATGTAGTTGCTTCAGTTCTCGGGCAAACTCCATCGTGCCAGGGCGGCTCCGGGCGAGGTTCTCGACGAGCGACTGCAGATAGGCATCCTTCCGCGTACAGGTCAAGACTTCCGCCATGATTTCTGTCTTCCCCAGACGCTGATGGGCGATCAAGCGGCCCTCGCCGCAGATCAATTCATGCAGGCCCGTTCTTTCCATGAACTTGTCGTTGACGCGGATCGGCATCAACATGCCGTTGTTCTCGATGCTCCGCACGTTCATCTGGAACTGCTCCTCGTTCCGGATTCGGGGGTTGATCACCTTGACCTTTTCGACGGGAATCATCATGTAGCGGCGATCTTTCATCGCCAGGATGTCGGGTATGTCCATGGCTGTTCTCTCAAGATAGCAGTTGCTCGATAATAGCCTGCTCGTGCCGGCCCCGAAGGGTCAAAATACTGAGCCGACACTCAAACTCCTTGACTACCCGGTTTTCGTCGCTTCCGAACCCCAGAATCTCGGCCCAACCCGACCATCAAAACAGTGAAGATTGAACCGGGGGCGAGAGAATTCGGCCCGGTGTTGGGGCTGTCGCAAAAATGGACCGATAGTCAGTTTCCGTGCGTTTCGAGGTCTTGGCGCCGACGGTAGTTGCAACAAGTGTCAGCTCAAAGGTTGGAGCCTGCCATGACGTCCATCCAGCGTCTTTCCTGGTCTGGTATCGTGTTGGCTGTCGGGTGTGGCTCGCTATGGTTAGGTCCCTCGCGAGCTTGCGCAGGGGAATCACAGTCGCTGCTACTGTTCACCTCGCAAGGCAAAACCGCTCGGATCAATCTTGATGGAAGCGGCTTACAGTATTTCAACTTCTCGGTTCCCAATCAGGCCACGTGGCAACCGGGCCCCGTATTCCCGGATGGACAACGCCTGATCTTCCTCAGCATGGAACCGCGCCGGGACGGCCCCGGCAAACCGTTCGAGGAATACTACACACAAACACCAACCCATCTTTGGGTCCACGATCTGGCTACCGGCGGATTGCGGGAAATATGCACGCAAGAGCGTTTAGCCGTGTTTGTCACGCCGGCGCTGCTGCTGGATGAAGATCGGCTGTTGATTCAAGTCGTGCGAGACAAGGTGGGGCAAATCTACAGCGTGCGATTGGACGGTTCGGACGCGCGCGAGTTCACACGCGCGGGCGACGGCTTGCCGTATGGACTGAGCTTGAGCCCGGACAAGCAACGGGTCGCCTTCCACCTTGCCAGCCCGACGGGCTACCAAGTCTGGACCTCCGACGTGAACGGGGAGCAGCGTCAGCTCATTGTCGCCGATCCGGAACATCTCTACTTCGGCACGAGCTGGTCGCCGGATAGCCGGTGGGTCCTGTACGTTGACTGCCACTATCGCGAGGATCCAGGACATGACTGGGCGGACGTCTGCGTCGGCAAAGCAGACGGTTCGGAACACCGCGTTCTCACGACGGGCCAAGCGATGTGGTTCGCGGCGACGTACGGCAATCGCGAGACGCGCGGAGGTGGCTCGAACCTGCCGGCTTGGACGCACGACGGAAAGATTCTCTTCCCGCGACGACATCCTCACTCCAAAGTGGCATGGCAGTACCAGCCTCATCGTCCGGATGTGGACCATTTCAATCGCGACTACAAACCTGAACTGGCTCGCGGCGGCACCGAAATCTGTCGGCTCGACCCACGCGATGGGTCGTATGAATTTCTTACCCGCAACGAACCGGGCGTGTGGGACTTCCGGGCCATCGAATCCCCAGACGGTCGGTGGATTGCCTTTTGCCGCGCGGCGACCGGCCATGCGCCGGCGTTGTGGATCATGGAATCCGATGGCAGCCATCCGTGTCAACTCACCCGCGGATGGCGGGACCGCGGCGCGGACCATCCGCGGTGGCTTTCGCAGACGCTCGGAAACACGGGCCGGGGCTCCGAAGACGGAGGTTAGGGGGGTGGAGTAATCCGTTTCTGGTTCGTCGCAAGAAACGACCCCAAACTCGGACTGAGGGAGGGCGGCCGACTCGCCCCTGCCGGGGGGTGCGCAGGCGGGGCTCCCTGTGTCAGAATCCCCATACGTTTTCTTGGAATCGGGCCTGACGCGCGGAACTGACCAGAATGGGCGGCAATGCGCCCGAGGAACCCAACGATTTGCGGGGTCAGGCACGTCTTCGCCGCTAAACGCCGATCGACTTGGGAGTGCGCGAGCGCTGACCGCGCAAACCCGTATTCCGTATCGAATAATGCCCTACAATGGGTTCAGTCAGGGTCAAGATCGGTCGCGACGCACGGAGAGGTAAGAACCGTTACCTCGCCGATGTCGTTTTCCCTGCGCCGCCACCAAACTATGAGAGCCAACAGTTCCGTGACGACGTGCGGCGGGCTCTGACCGAGGGGTTCGGCAGGCCCATTGCGGAGCGACTGGCGCGGTGGCGTGCCTCGGGCAAGGCGCATCTCTTTGCCGGCATCGCCGTGGGCAACGAAACGGCGGTTCCCTATGACCTTCGTCCGCTGTTGAGCACCCCGGAGGGCCAGGAGCCGGTGGGCCACGATACGACCCAGCGCCCGCCCAGGGAAGTCAAGATACGGCGGGACGAGATGGTTCGCGCGGGCTACCATGCGCTGCACGATCGGGGCTACACGCGTGAGAAGGTGCGGCGTCTCGCCGAAGGCAGGGGCGTGTCCGTGAGCGACGTAGTCTCGGAACTGCGCCACGAAATCGCCCACGACTACGCCGAATTCCGTGCCCGGGTACTTGCCGAAGCCGGCCTGCCGCGTGCGAGTATCTACACGCACTTCGTGAGCCCCATGCGGCCTTTCATCGAGAAGTACATGGGATCGCCGATGGTGGATCGCTTTCCGCGTGTCAGAGACTCGGTCAATGCTCACAGCCGGCCCGGCTACACCTTGATCCGGGAATCCACCGATCTGCCTAACCTTCTGGCCAAGATCCGCGATTCCCGCCGGGAGGCCGGTGGTGAACTCGGCAGCGCCTGGGCAGGCGTGGAAACCTACTGCACCATCGGCCAGCCAGGGCGTCCGCAGACACTGGAGGAGTACGAAGCCTACCTGGGTGGTCTCTTCGCCCATGATATGCGCTTGATCAATGTTTACGGCTGGAATGTGCCACGGGAGGGTCCGAGTGCGCCGTTCTCCGTGAAGAACGCTCCCGGCGTCGTGCAGGCGGTGGCAAACTGGGTATCAGGGAAGGCGCTCCCGTCGGATTGGCGAGGCGCGCCGCCCGGCGAAGGTGGCCCGCCGCAGGGCGCCATGCGCCTGGGACCAAAGATGCAGCGCTTGCAGCAACTGCTCGCCAAACGGCGTGAGGCCGGCGACGACATCTCGCACATCGAAGAGATGATGCGGCCCATGGAGGGGTTGATGCGGGAGGGCAAGGTGGAGGCAGCGGAGCAACTGGTCGACAGGGTCCTTCGCGCCGCACAGCAAACCGGTGACGCCCCGCAGACGCCCGCGCCCACACCGGAACAGCCGTCCGTTTCACTCGGTCAGAAGGCCCAAGACCTGCAGGAGCGCATACAGCGGTGGGTAGCTTCTGGCGGCGATCCCAACAGGATTCGCCCGCATGCCGAGCGCCTCCATCCGCTCCTTCAGGCGGGGAACCATGCCGAGGCGGCGGAGATCATCTACCACGACCACCGTTTCATCTTCACGATGGACCGCAATGGGGAAAACGTGGTGCAGATGACCTTCGGGAATCCGCGGCACTGGGAGCACGTGGCCGTCTCTTACGACCATCGCTATGTGCTGGGCAACATGCACTCGACTCCGGGACAGTCGGAGTTGTGGCTCTTCGACCTGGAAGGCGGCACGGAAGCGCGGCTGGTCCCGAATTTCCCCAGCGCGGGGGGCGGCGGCGTGGCCTGGGATCCGGAGGGGCGACTCTACTTCGCGGGCTCGGAGCGCTCGAGACAGAACGATCTCTACCGCATCAACACAGACGGCACTGGGCTCGAGCAATTGACGGACACGCCACAGTATTACGAGGCCGACGTGGGTGCCTCGGAAGACGGCGGCATGATGACCTACGCGGCCGCCGCGGCTGAAGGTACCTGCGGGATTTGGGTGGCCAACACGGACGGCACCGAGGTTCGCAAGATCTACAAAGGCGGCAAGGTGGGGACCCACAGCGCGCACGACCCCGAGTTTGCGCCGGACGGGAAGCGCGTGGTCTTCAGCGTGGTCAACTCGGAGCACCACAACTTTGTGGACACCCATAACACGGCCCATGACCTCTGGGTCTGCAACCTAGACGGGTCCAATCCGACTCGAATCACCGAGCCGGGCGCCATCCGGATCATTCCCAATTGGCAGGGCGAGTGGATCGTCTTCACGGAGATGAGCGACCAAGGCGAGCAGTTCATCGGCTCCGCCATCGTGCACGAAGATGGCATGGGATACCGCCGGCTTGTGAAGGGCGGGAAAATGCCCGAGTGGATTCCATCCAGGAAGAACCGGGCATTCTGATTGCCCCGAGCACATACCGTCGCGTCACGCGAAGAACGAAGAAACTGCACCAGGACAAGAGCCTGGAGATCGACGATATCTGCAAGACGCTGCGGATCTCACGATCGACGTTCTATCGGTATATGCGGCTGTGACGAAGGGATCGCGCAGTGTCATTAAACGGGATTTCCGCAGCTTTCGACGCGTCAATCCGGCATCTCTTTCCTTTCCACGCGGGGTTTTCGGTTCTGCTGAATGATGGCGAAGATCACGCAACCAGGAGCGAGAAGGAGTGATACTGTCACCGAACCTAGTTTGCTGTCGGCCAGATGGAACTCTGGAGTCAGATGAGCCAGCGCCTCCTGTCCTATAGTCGAAAAGCCCGCCGTCTATGTCTGGGTGGAAACGGGCGATCGGGTGCACGGTTTCGTGACGGGCATTCGGCCTGAAGACTGCGGCCGGTATGCCATCAAGATATCGGCTCGCACGGACCAACTGTACCGTCAGGGCTGCGATCTCCTCGTTGATTGCTCTGATGGCCCCGAGACTCAGCATGAACGCGAATGAATTGGGCTCATGTTGCCACAACGTCGGTGGGCGCGCAAGCAGAAGAGGCCTGCTCGCCGAGTTCCTCTACTTCGTCTTGAACAACAAGAAGTGGTGGCTAACACCCATCATCGTTGCCCTGCTCCTGGTCGGCGCGCTCATCATCCTCGGCGGTTCCGGCGTGGCACCATTCATCTACACACTGTGCCAGACTACTCTCCGCGACAGAGGTCGGCCACCAGCGGAAGATGGTCCGAGCCGACGTCGGCCGCGACCCAACATCGACTGGCAAGCCACTCGGGACCGGTCAGGATGTGATCGATCCTCACGCCGAACTCGCAGCCGGGCACGGCCGACTGCTTGGTGTGGCCGAGCCCCCACCCGGAAATAGTGAAGGCGTTGTTGCGGTCCGACCAGCACTGCCGGTAGATCGTGCTGTCGGTCGGCATGTTCAAGTCGCCGGCGATCACGACCGGGCCGGGCAAGGTGTCGATCCACTTGCGAAGGTCCTCGGCCTCGCTACGGCGGAAACCGATCTCGTCGGTGAGCACCTGGCTCTGGCTCGGATCGATCAGCGTGCGGCGGCTGAGCACCGGCTCCAGCCCGCGACGCGGCGTACGCAAATGCACGCTCACCAAGGTGACGTCGCCCTGCGGCGTTTCCACGACCGCGGCCAGGGCGTTGATCGGCAACCAGCGCGACGGAGGGTGGTTGCGGCGGCCGATTTGCTCGTCGCGCAGCGGGTAGGGCGATCCGATCGCCAACTCGCCCTTGCGCACCGAGTGCCAACCGTCGGGCCACTCGACTTGCCCTCGCGTGTCACATTCCTGCAAGGCCACCATGTCCGGCTTGATCTGCTCGATGAGCGCAAGCACCTCGTGGGGATCGACGGCGTCGACATGCAAATTGAGCGTGAGCACGCGGAGCGACGGCTCACTCGGTCCGGATAGCGAACGCCAGGGCAGGCATAGCCCCATGATCGGCCACAGCAGAATCGCCGCCCCAAGCGCCAACGGCAAGAGAAGACGCCGACGCAAGAACAACGCCGCCGGGACCAGCACGAACAACGGCAAAGTGTATACCCACCGCGGACCGAAAAGCATCAACGTCGCAAACCACCAGCGGTCCCCGCCGTAGCGAATCAGCAGCCAGACGCCGACCAACCCCGCCACGTACAGCCATACCAGGCAGCCGACGGCCAGGATCAGCCGCGACGGCCGGGCACGCCTGGTCGGTTCGGTGGCTTCCGTGTCGGATGTCATTGGATTCGTTGGTTCAAAGCGTTCGTGCTTGCACGTGGGTGGCACTGCTGATTCTGCGAAGTTGACTGCCCTTGGCCGGCCGTTTCCGAATCCGGCCAGAGCATTCTGCGCTTCGGGCCCCCGGCAAGCCAATTGGAGTGCGAGCGGAGCACCAGGCGGCATTCCAGGCGGTGATGCAGGCGACGCCGGCCGACTAGACACTGCGGATGGGCCAATGCCGAAATGCGGTAGAGCGACTCACAGATCACCGCCAGCGGCCGGCCGGCACCCGGAAGCCGCCCGAAGCCCCTTAGAAACTCCCGGGCGAGCCTATCGACGCGCCGGGCCGAGGAGGTCAGGCAGTGCCGTTCGGCTTCCAGGTAGAGCAGCATCTTGATTGGGTCGAGCGGGGCCGGTGCCTGGCCGCAGCCGAGGACGTCGAGCACGGCGACGTGTCCCGGTAGGGCGAGGATGTTCCACGGGCCGAAGTCGCTGTGGTGCGGGGTCATCGGAACCCGCAGACCGCGCAGCAGGTCGAGCTGCTCGCCCAGGTCGCACATGATCCGATCACGCATCGCCCGTGACATGCCGAAGCCGGTCGCATTGGGAATCTTGTCGAGCAGGTGCCGGCACCGCTCGACGAGCGCGGCCGCCGCGCAATCGTCGGCCAGGTGGGTTGCGCTGGTATGTTGGAAGTGTGCCAGCCAGCGGCCGCAGAGCATGAACTGGTCGGCGAGCATGGCCAGCTCATCCTTAGCGGAGAAACGCCGCGCGTAACGGAGCCGGTCGGCCAGCGGCTGGCCGTCGACGTGCTCCATCACGCAAGTCTCTAACTCCGGCAGCACAATCAGCGGCCTGGGGACCGAGCAGCCTTCGACATGCTCGAATGCGGTATGCAGGCGGCTGAGCATCTCGTACTCGACGACCGCCTGGTTTTCCTGTTCGACCACGTGCCGGGTGTCGGGGTGATGGGCGATCGTCTTGGATACCAGTCGCATCGGCTGGCCGTCGACGCGGGCGGTAAGGAACACGACGGTCGAGTAGGGCCGCGGCTGGATGCGGTCGACCCGGAGCCATTCGAGTAGCCGGCCGTCTCGTTTGGACAGGTGCCAGGCGAGCGCAGAGCGCACCCGGTCGAGATGTCGGCCGGTGCCGGGTGCATCGGTGGGTTGGTCAGCCAGGGCTGGTCTAGACATGTTGCACCACCTGCGTTGGGGAATCGTGCCGGGTGGACTCGACCTGTCCGACCCAACCCGACGAAGGGCGAAACCGCAGCGCGTCGCAGTAGTCGCCCACGGCGAGGCCGGCCAGTCGGGCGTCGTCGCTGATGATCTCGACCTGCTCGGCCGAGAAGTCGGCCAGCGGCAGGTCGGTCAGTTCCAACGCCCGGGCGATCAGCGGAATCCGCGTGTAGTCGAAGCCGATCATCGTGGCCAACGCGGCGTCGACGGCGACCGGATTCTGTCCGGCGACCAGAAGTCCGCACGGCCGGGCGTCGGGCAACATCGGCCCCTCGCCCTCGCCTGCAATCAGTGCATCGACCAGGCTCAGACCGCGCCGCTGCGGCACGTCGGTGATTCGGCCGTTGCGGTCGGCGTAGAGCAGAATGCGGTTCAGGTCGAGGACGGTTCGCCAGAGCGTGTCGTTGCCGTACCAGCTTCCCTCGACGAACGGGTCGGGCCAGGTGCGGCGGCCCAGCCGCCCGGCGATGCGTACGGCCAGCCGCCGCAGCGGGTTAAGCCGGCTGCGAGGAACGCAGTCGATGGCCTCGTGGAGCCGCGTCTGGAACCGTTTGAGCGTCGAGCGGCCGCGATATTCGTCGCCGCCTTCGGCCGCCGAGCCACGCCGGTGGTGCGGCAGGCAGTCCTTGTGCCCGCAGATGCCGACCAGGTTCTTCAGCGCCGCGGTCATACCGGCCTTGCGATGCGTCTTGAGCTTGGGCAGGCTGATGACCACGTCGGCCTCGAGCACGCGCCGCGAAACGAAGTAGCGGTGTGTCTGCTCGTTGTGGCAACGCCCCATGGCCGCGGCGTCGTAGTTGGTTACGCGAAACCTCTCGCTGTCGCCCCCTATCCCGACCAACAGGCTGCGGCGCCCCAGGTCGACGGCCGCGGCGCCGGCCGGGTTGCCCTCGGGGACGCCCAAGTCGATGACGCGGTGGTGCTCATCGAGCGTGACCCGTAAGAGGCGAAAGTCCTCCAAGCCCACCGCAATCTGCCAGGTGTCGGAAACGTCGCGGCAAACCTCTTTCAACCCCGTACGCCGAAGGAGCGTCTCGAAATCCGCACTTTGGATGGGCGCATCGCCGACGGTAATCCGGCCCCGTCCCTTCAGAGGCCGACGCCCTGACTCCCGCTCGCCGTGCGCGCGTCCTTTCACGTCCTCTTGCGTCGCAGGCTCGTCCCGCGATAGGGCCAGTGCGACGTAGTCGAGCACCGCGCGGATGATCGAGCCGTGTGTGACAACCGCCTGGTAGTCGCCGCTGCCCAGGTGGAAGTGGCGAACCAGGTTCGGCTTGACAACCACGTTGTCGCCGGGCCGGACAATATCGCCCAGCGGGTTCCAGTCGGGCGATCCGTAGAGGGCGGCATCGAGCCCAAGCTGCCGGGCGGCCTCGCGCACCAACTCGTAGGCAACGTTCCTCTCCGTGCCGGTGGCCACCTTTCCACGCAGTTCGGGATACTCCCGGTCGGGCAGATAGGGCGCAGCGTCGGCGTACGTCCACGGCTGCGGGACGCTGGCGGCGGCTACGGTGCTCGCGTCGAGAGTGCAATACGCGTTCATATCTGCTTCGATTCTGTCGGGTTACGTTACACCTACACTGCCGGCCCGGTTGGCAAGCTCAGGATCGACGAACACAAAACGAAACTTGCCGGCGGCGGTCGGCTCGAAGCGGTCAACCGCTTCGAAATCGAGCGGCACGCAGCACGGCAGGTAGTCTCGGAAGGTCTTGAGCACGATCTCGCGAAGCTGCTCGTCGGCGGCCTCGCGGCGCTTGAGGCGAAGAACGACCTTCGAATCCGACACCTGCACAAACTGGTACTCGTCCACCGGCAGGTCTTTCATCAGGTGGATGAACATCTCGCCGGCAATCTTGGTCCCGTCGTGGAAGTGAAACACTTCCGTCGTGCGGCCGATCACCTTGGCCATCCGCGGCTGGCCGCGGCCACACTCGCAGACACTATCCGATCCAGGCACACCGATATCGCCGATACGATATCGCACGAAGGGCATGGCGTAGTTGTTCAGGTTGGTGACAATCAGGTTGCCCGCTCCCGGGTAGCCGGGCAAATCAATGGATTCGAACTCGACGTAGTTGTTCTCCGAGACCTCGTGCAGCCCCGTGCGGCACGAGCATTCCATGGCGATCAGGCTCACCTCCCGACAGCCGTAGGCATTGTACGAGCGAGTGCGGAACACGCGTTCGATGTACTCGCGCGACGGCTCGTCGCCCATCTCGGCACAGAGCACGATTCCGCGCAGATCGCAAAACCTGCCGCCCGACTGGTCGAGGTACCGGGCAAGCTCCTTGACCGCCGTGAAGTAGCCGCGCAGCAGCCGCGGCCGCAACGCCCGGCACCAGCGCAGAAACGCCTCCTTGCGGCGATCGCTTAAGTTGCCCGAGTTGAGCTTGACCTCGCCATCCAGGAACAGATCGCGCAGCCGCTCGGCGAGCGAGTAGTCGGTCTTGATGTCGTTCATCGCGCCCCACAGCACGGCACAGCGGTCGCCGCGGCGGCAGCCGGCCATCTCGTACCAGCCGCGCGTCCGGGCGGCGTCGGCCCAAAGCTCGTACCGCTCGTCCTGGTAGAAGCGGAGCGGCTGGCCGGTCGAGCCGCTGGTCGCGTTGGCTACCAGCCGGTCGGCCGGCGCCCGGGCGTCGACCATCGCGTCGACGTTCTGGCGAATGTCGCTTTTCGTGAGCACCGGCAGCCGGGCGAAGTCGTCGAAGTTGCGGATATCGGCCGGCACGGCGCCGCAGTCGTCCATCATGCGGCGGTAGTAGGGCACGTTGCGGTAGGCGTGGCGCAACATCCGCTTGAGCTTGAGGAACTGGTAGCGGCGAATCCGATCGGGCGACCAGAATTGCGTCTGCCTGAGCCGGGCCTGAAGCCGGGCCCTGTCGCGGTGCCGAAGTAGCTGGTAGGTTCGTGCGGTAATCATGATACGTCTCTCTGCAGTACGCGGTTCTGGAGTGCGAAGTGGACCGCGAGCACGGCGAACGCCGCCAGCCAGAGCCAGTTGAAGCGGTAGGCGTTGTGGCTAAACAGTCCCTCGAACAACAACAGGATGACGCTGATTTGCACGGCCACGGCGAACCTCCCCAGCACGGTCGCGGTTGGGTCGTCGAGGCCGTCGGTGGCCTTTCGGATTCGGAAACAGTTGCGCAGTGTCACGCCGACCAGCAGCAGGAAAGCGGCGCCACCGAGCAGACCCGTCTCGCCCAGAATTTGCCCCAGCAGGTTGTGGGCCTGCAGCGGCACACGGTCGAGTTGGTTGACGCGATACTCGACGAAGTTTCCGATTCCCACGCCGGAAAGAGTGTGTTGCAGGAACATCTTCAAGCCCGCCTGTGCGCCGGCGATGCGACCTTGGGCCGAGGCGGCGGCGAAGCGGGAACTGGCCTCCGGGTTCCAAATCGACTCGAAGCGGCCTTGTGTTTCGAGGGGCATCAGCACCCAAATCAGCAGCAGCAGGGCGACGGCGGCACCGGCCGCAGTCAGCTTGCGACGCAGCCCCTTGCCGCGAAGAACCACCAGGGCGACGAACACGATGAAGCTCACCATGCCGCTACGGCTGTTGGTCAACACGATCGAGGTCGAGGCCAGCAGGGCGTAGCCGGCCAGGACGCCGAGGAAGGCCATTTGCCAGAACTTCGTCCAGCGGGCGGTGAGTTGCTTGCGGATATCGAACAGGAACAGCAACATCGGCAGCGACACGACGATCGACATGGCCAGCGAGTTCGGCCCGCCAAAGGTCGGCTCGATACCGATCATCCGCACCACCCCCTGGTCGTAGCGGTGCTGGCCGTGAACGAAGAACTCCCATTGCGACTTGGCCAGGTAGGCCGACATGGCCACGATGTAGCAGGTGACCATGAAGCCGATCTCGTAGGGCGTGCGGATCACCGAGACCAGCACCACGAAAAAGACGACCAGCGTCAGGTAGACGTAATACTGCTCCCACGCATCGGCCGGGTTCCAGGCGAGCGCGGCCGAGACGGTCAGCAGCGTGCCGACGATACTTTGGGTGATGATCGTCGAGAGAACGATACCCAGGATGTCGAGTTCGAGGAAGACGATGAACCAGATGTTCAGCGAGAGTGCCAGCGCGAGCTGCACGAGTGTGAGCGTGACGAACGAGCGGGCCATGTAGCGCATTCGCAGGTAGGAATAGCCGATCTCGCAGAGCAGCCCGAACCAAGCGGTGGCAATGCCGATTTGCAGGCAGAGCTGGTACTGTTCGGCATCGAGGACGGTTCGGGCGAGAAAGCCCGATATGCCAAGCGCGAGCAGCACGACCGGCACCGCGGCGACCGCCAGCCCGATGACGATCGTGCTGACGATCAGGTTTCGCCGCGTGTCGTCCTTCTCGGCGTAGTAGAAGCGCGACATGGTGTCGGCCACGCCCATGGCGATCGTCAGTGCCACGATACTGGCCAACAGTTCGATCAAGTCGAGCGCGCCGTATCCGGCCGGGGAGATAAAGCGCGTGTAGACGGGTATCATGAAGAACCCGACCGCGCGCGAGAGGGCCTGCCCGACGACGTAGGTCATCGAGTGTTTGCCGATCGACTTGACTTCGTCTCGAATGGCACTCATGGTTTCAGGCGACAAGTCATAGTCAAGCGTCGTTCAACATTGGGCGGCAAGGAGCCGGTGACACCCGGCGTGAGGGAAGAATACATCTGCCCGGCAGCAGGATCGTTCGCAAAAAGCCCCAGCCCAGGCCGACATGGGTGGTCCAGATGGCCAGCGACACCAGCGGGCCGAGCGCGGCCCGGTTTCGGTTGCGGGCCATCACCAAGCCGGTCGCAGCCAGTGCCATGAGATAGGGCATCAGCAGGCAGAGCCAGGCCAAACCGACCAGCGGCACCCACCACGACGCGGCTGCTGCCAGCGGCGCCAGCCCGCACACAAGCAGCACGGCCGGCGGGATGAGCGTCTCCTTGGTCATCGCGGTGGGGTGCCATCGCACTAAGCGGGCGCGGCCGATCCCGTAGCGGGTCATCTGCCCGAACAGGCCGCGAAGCGTCTCGCGGGGATAGGAATAGATGGTCAAGTCGGGCGAGGTGACGGCGTCGATGCCGGCCAGCTTCAAGCGGTGGTGGAACTCAACATCCTCGGCGGCGTCGAAGTCCTCGTCGAAGTAGCCAGCCAGGTCGAACACCCGGCGGTCGTAGTTGCGCATGCCGAGTATCGACTTGGGCAGGCGGAGCAGTTGGTGGCGGAGCCGGGCGGCCGTGAGCGTGGGGCGATGGCCCGCGACGAGCCGGGCGATATACTCGCAGTCGTGGTGCGATTGGACGTGGTTTCGCCGCAGCATCAGTGGTCGGCCGGAGCGGACGGTGCGGCCGGGGACCATGGTGGCCATCGCCCGATAGCCGGCCTCGGCGACGGCGCCGGCCATCCAGTCGTGGAAGTGGCCGCCGACCGGGGCGAAGGAGGTCACTCTCTGGCCGAGCTGTTGCTCGAGCCTGGTCTTCGACTCGCAGATTTCGCGAACGGTCTCGCGCCGCGACATCGAGACCAGGTAGCGGTGCGTCAGACCGTGGCTGGCGATCTCCATGCCGGCGTCGCACATCTCGCGAAGTTGGGCGGCGGTTGTGTATCCCTCGAGGCCGATGTTGTCGACGGTGACGAAGAAGGTCGCCTTGAGCCCTCGGTCGAGCAGGGCCGGTAGTGCGATCGTGAAGTCGCTGGCCAGGCCGTCGTCGAAGGTCACGACCAGCCGCTGGCCGTGCGAGGCGGAGGGCAGCCCGGCCACGGTGCAGCAGCTTCGTGGCTCGAGCATGTCCAGGGCGTGCTCGAGCCTTCCGGCGTCGACCGTGTAGGCCGCGGCCGCGCGATCTTCGCTCGGGCAGACGGCCGCGGGGCCGCGCCGTACACCGTGGAACGTTAGTGTCAGTGAAGAGACCATACTAATGTGTAGAGTGCGTGCTTGCACGCGCCCTGCTCAAGGCCAGCAGACTACGTTGGTTGTCGGTTTGGATGTTGTGTTAGCGCCGGCTGTCGGCCGCGGATGGCGAGCAGCCGTTCGTAAAGGACCTCGCAGCGGCGCGCCTGGACGTCGGCGTTGTACTGCTCGATCGCCTTCCGCCTTGCGGCCCCGCCCAGCCGGGCGGCCAGAGGGCGATCGGCGAGCAGTCGGCCGATGGCGGCAGCCAACTCGTCGACGCTGCCGGGCGCGACCAGCAGGCCGTTCTGGTTGTCTTCGATCAGCTCGCAGTTTCCGCCGACCGAGGTGGCCACGATCGGCCGTGCGGCGGCCATGTATTCGAGCAACGCGTTCGAGAGCCCCTCGGTCCTCGAGCAGAGCACGGCAACGTCGA
>JBDRTC010000282.1:0-18492 GCA_043824335.1 Planctomycetota bacterium
TGTTGGGCGTCTCGTGTAGGTCGGCCCCGTAGCAGCCGAGGTCGGCATAGCCCAGGTCGTCGACCAGGAGGAACACGACATTCAAGGGCGGGGCCGACGCGTTCCCGGCGGCACGAACGTCGCCGACCATGAGGACAAGTAAGCACGCGGCGGCCAGAAAGCCGAGCCGCGAGATGTTTGATTGGGGAACCACGGCGGAACCTCCCATCTGGGCCTTCGCTCCGGCGTTGGGTGGCATGCCCTCGCGGAGCGTGGGCATGTTTTCGAGGCGCATGCCATCGGGTGGCGCCCGTCTGGGGGCTCGCTGTCGCTCGACCCCAGCCACCCAAAACTGTGCAATGATTCTCCTACTCGGCTTAGTTGTCCTTTTGGATCACCGCGTCCAACTGCGGCACACCGGGCGTCATCGCCGCCTGGTGGGCCTCGGCCAGCTTGCGGATCTCGGCGATCACGTCGGGATGCTTTTCGGCCACGTTGAACTTTTCCGAGGGGTCGTGCTCCAGGTGGTACAACTCGGGCGGATCATGCTGCTCCGGCTTCCCCCCGCCGTAGGCCGGCCGGGTGATGAAATGGGCCTTGAACGGACCTTTTCGCACGGCGTACAGCTCGACGCCGCGGTAGAAGAACATCTCGTCCCGCGGGCTTTTTCCCGTGCCCAAAAGCGCGGGGGAGATGTCCATCCCGTCGAGCACCAGATCGGCAGGCAACTCCGCGCCGGCGAGCTTGGCGCAGGTGGGCAAGAGATCGAGCGTCGAGCCAATGTCCGTAACCACGCCGGCCGCGATCGTGCCGGGCCACCGGAACAGGGTCGGCTCGCGCATGCCGCCTTCCCACGTGCTTCCCTTGCCGTCGCGCAGCAGACCCGCCGACCCGCCGTGCTCGTTGAAGATCAGCCAGGGGCCGTTATCCGAGGTGAACGCGACCAGCGTATTTTTGTCCAACTCAAGGTCGCGGAGCGTATCGAGCACCTGGCCCACGCTCCAGTCGATCTCCTCGATCACGTCGCCGAACAGCCCCCGCGGGCTGCGGCCCTTGAAGTCGCCGGAGGCAAACAGGGGCACGTGCGGCATGCTGTGGGCGAGATAGACGAAGAATGGCCCGTCCTTGTTCGCCCGAATGAAGCGGACCGCCTCCTCCGCGTAACGCCGGGTGATTGTGTTCTGATCGGTCGGCCGTTCGAGGATCTCCTCGTTCCGCATCAAGGGGACGTTCCAGTACTCGAACTTCGGACTCCAAAAAGCCTCACGGCCTTGGGGCGAGTCGGCCACGCGGTCCATGTCGTTGGAATAGGGGATTCCCAGGTACGAGTCGAACCCGTGGCGCGTGGGCAGATACTGGGGCAGATGGCCCAGGTGCCACTTGCCCACACAGGCCGTGGCGTAGCCCTGGCCCTTGAGGACCTCGGCGATCGTCAGCTCCTCCGCCTGGAGCCCGCCGGCCGAATCGGGAAACAGCACGCGGCGGCGGTCGCTACACATGCCCGTTCTAATCGGCAGCCGGCCCGTGATCAGGGCCGACCGGCTGGGCGTACACACCGAGGCGGCCACGTAGAAGCTCGTCCACTTCTGCCCTTCTTGGGCCATGCGGTCCAGGTTCGGCGTGCGGATCGTGGGATGCCCGAAACAGCCCAGGTCGCCGTAGCCCAGGTCGTCGCAGAAGACGATCACCACGTTGGGGCGCTCGGCAGTGACGCCTTTTTCCGCGGCGACCGTCGTCCGTGGGAAACCGATCGCGGTGAATGCGAGCACCGCGCCAAGTATCGTGAGTCGTACCATGGGAAGCTCCTGTCGAAAGTAGCGCCAAGGCCGACGTTCCGTCGGCCGCTAAACATTTTCGATCTCGGCCGGACTGAACAAGTTTAGCGGCCGACGGCACGTCGGCCTTGGCTGAAATCGCCCAATCGAAGCACCCTACCGCGCCGGCCACCAAGCGTCAATCAGGGCGTGGAGGTGATCGGCGCGGTCGCGGTTCGCGCCGAGCAGGTTTTCGGTTTCGTGGGGATCGGCGATCACGTCAAATAGCTCAGGCTTCGCATCGGGGAAGTTGGCCGCGTTCGGCACGAGCAGCTTCCACCGGCCTTCGATGCACCAGCGGTACTCGACGTTGGCGGCCGGGCTGCGGACATCGACCGCGTTGTGGGTGAACGTTTCGCCGAAGATGGCCGGCCGGTGGGAAAGGGCGTCGCCATCGAGCAGGTCGACGCCCTGCATCTCGGCCGTCGGCTCGAGTCCGCAGGCGGAGAGGATCGTGGGCACGAGGTCGATGCTGATGACGGGCGTCTTTTCGTCGCGGGCCGGCTCGATCCGCCCGGGCCAGCGGAGCATGATGGGCGTGCGGAGTCCGCCGTCGTAGGGTGATCGCTTCGAGCGGGGGGCGTAGCCGGCGGCATTGGGCTGCTGAATCCAGCCGTTGTCGACCACGAACACGACCAGCGTATTCTCGGCGAGCCCCTTGTTATCGAGGAAATCGAGGAGCTGGCCGCAGGTTTCGTCGAACCACTCGCACATGGCCCAATAGCGGGCGACGTGGATCGAGTCGGTCTTGTCGCGGTATTTTTCCAAGAGCCGCTCGGGCGGGTTGTGGGGCCGGTGCGGCAGAAACGGGGCGTACCAGAGGAAGAACGGCCGCCCTTCGGCTCGGTCGATGAAGTGAAAGATCGGGTCCATGCCTTCGCGGCCGATCTTGAGCCCCTCGTCGCCGTGACGGCCGCCCCGCTTGGGATCGCCGTGCGTCATGCCGTGCGTGAAGCCGCCGCGGCTGGGATTGCCTTCCCACCACTTGCCCGTTTGCAGGCTCACGTAGCCTTCCCCTCGCAGCAACCGAGGGAGCGTGGGCACGCGCTCGATGTTGGCGATCTGCACTTCGCGCTGGCCAAGAAGCGCGTCCCGCGGCAAGCCCAACGGCGGGTCGTTGCTGGTGATCTGGTGCTGGTGGGCGTAGAGGCCCGTGGCGAGCGTGGCCAGGCTGGGCCGGCAAAGGCTCGCAGGGACGTAGCCGCGCGTAAAGAGCAAACTCTGGGAGGCCAGGCGATCCAGCTTCGGCGTTTGGATCACGGGATGCCCCATGAAGCCGAAATCGCCCCATGCCTGGTCGTCGCCGATGATCATCACCACGTTCGGAGGCGCGGCCGCCGCTTTCAGACCGAGCCCCAGGAACAATACCGCGGTCGCTGTGAGCAATTTGAGTTTCACTGTGTTACTTTCTTTGTAGCGCGGGCGAGCCGCGCGAAACGGCCCCTTCAAAACTTCTCAAAGCTGCTCTTGCCGCCGGCCTTGAGGTAGCGGTCGTACCAGGGCTGGTTGTGCGGAAGCGGCTCGCCCTCGCGGGTCCAGCCGTCGAGCACGCGCTCGCCCGGCATGCGGTCATTGGTTTCAATGCGCCAATTGTCCAACAGCGTCCGCAGCCGGTTAAGCTCCGGGCGGTACCTCGGGTCATCGACCACGTTCTCGAGCGCGTGGGGGTCGCTTGTCACATGGTAAAGCTCCTCGAACGGGCGGGGCTCGACAAACAAGAAACTCTGTGCCGGCGTGAGCTTGCCGGTCCGGTGGGCCTCCATGAACCCCTTCCACGTGATCGAGTTGATCGAGTCGACGCTGTTCCAGAGCGGCTTGTCCCAGTAGTAATTGCGGACCAACAGGAACCGTTCGGTGCGAACCGCCCGGGTGAACTGCTCAAAATCGTGCCAATTGGCCTCGGCGAAGACGGCGTCGCGCAGTCTGACCGTGGGGTCCTTGAGCATGGGAACGAGGCTGCGGCCTTCGGTTGTCGTCTGGTCGATGCCGGCCAATTCGAGAATCGTCGGCGCCACGTCGATCGTGCTCACCAGGCCCTCTTGCACCGTGCCGGGCTTGACCAACGGCGGGTACCGCACGATGAGCGGCGTGTGGATGCCCGAATCGTAAAGCGTCGTCTTCGCCCGGGGGAAGGGCATGCCGTTGTCCGACAGATACACGACGAACGTGCTATCGAGGACGCCCTGCTGCTCCAACTCTGCCCGGACGAGCCCCACGTGGCCGTCGAACCGCTTGATCTCGTCGTAGTATTGGGCGATCTCCTTGCGGATCAGCGGATGGTCGGGGAGGTACGGCGGGACGACCACTTCAGCCGGGTCGTGCGGCGCGTCGACGGCATCGGCGTCAAACGGGCGGTGCGGGTCCTTGGTGGCGACCCAGAAAAAGAAGGGCTTGTCCTCGGGACGATCCTTGAGCAGGCGGACGGCTTCTTGGGCCGTATCGCGTCCGTCGCACTCGACCACGCGGTCCCACTTTCGCCGCTCCTGCTGGCCGAGGTGCCACTTGCCCACCGCCATCGTGTGGTATCCGGCGGAGCGAAGGTACGTGGCGAGCGTCTTCTGATCGGCGGGAAGCGGCTGGTGAAGGTCCTCGGCGCCCGTGTTGTGTGGGTATCGGCCGGTGAGAAAGCTACATCGCGTGGGACTGCAGGAGGAGATTGTGAGAAACGCCCGGTCAAACCGCATGCCCTCGGCGGCCAGACGGTCGACGTGCGGCGTGTTGAGCACGGGGTGGCCGTAGCAGCCGAGATCGCCCTCGCCCTGGTCGTCGGCGATGAAAATCACGAAGTTTATCAGGGGCCTCGGGACCGTCGATTCCGCGCAGGCAGGACCCGCACTTGCCGCAAGGAGTAGAAGCACGGCCAGATGCAGGACCGTCCGCAGTCTGGACCACGTGAATGCGGTCATTACAAACCCGCCAAACGAGACTTGAGAAGGCGCTATTGGTCTGTCAGGGCTATTCTGACGGGTGCCACGGGCATGTTGCCCGTGCTTGCACGGCAGCACTGGCGAAACGCCAGTGGCACCCAACCGGCCATTTCGAGCGTGATGGACCGCTACTACGCTTCGGACTCGGATTGTTCCGCTTTGTCGAAGGCGGCGTCGAACGCGACCTGGCTCGGCTCGAAGTCGATTCTTCGGACGAACTCGCAGGCCTCCTTGGCGCCGTGGTCGCGGTCCATGCCGCTATCCTCCCACTCGACCGACAAGGGGCCCGTGTAACCGGCTTCGTTCAGGGCACGGATGATCTCCTCGAAGTTGATCCCGCCACGGCCCAGTGAGCGGAAGTCCCAGCCGCGGCGTGGATCGCCGAAGTTCAGGTGGCTGGAGAGGATGCCGCTCCGGCCGTTGAGCGTGACGATCGCATCCTTCATGTGGACGTGGTAGATGCGGTCCGGGAACGCGCGGATGAACTCCACCGGGTCGACGCCCTGCCAGATCAAGTGGCTGGGGTCGAAGTTGAAGCCGAACTCCTCGCGGTATCCCAGCGTCTCCAAGGCCCGTTCGGCGGTGTGGAGATCGAAGGCGATCTCGGTGGGATGCACTTCCAGGGCGAATTTTACGCCGCACTCGGCGAAGACGTCGAGAATCGGGTTGAACCGCTCGGCCAGGAGCTTGAAGCCCTCGTCGATCATCGCGGGCGAGACCGGCGGGAACGAGTAGAGCAGGTGCCAGATGCTCGATCCGGTGAAGCCGTTCACCACGTCGACGCCCAGCTTCTGCGCTGCCCGGGCCGTGTTCTTCAACTCCTCGGCCGCCCGGGCGTTCACGCCAGCCGGGTCGCCGTCGCCCCAGACGTAGCTTGGCAGGATCACCTGGTGCCGGGCGTCGATGTTGTCCAACACGGCCTGGCCGACCAGATGATTGCTGATGGCGAAAACCTGCATATCGTGCTTGGCCAGCAGCTCCCGTTTCTTGGCGCAGTACTCGTCGTCGGCCAGGGCTTTGTCGACCTCGAAATGGTCGCCCCAGCAGGCCAGCTCAAGTCCGTCGAAGCCGAACTCGCGGCACTTGCCGGCCAGCGTTTCCACGGGCAAATCGGCCCACTGGCCGGTACACAGGGTGATCGGTCGTGGCATGGTCTACTCCCTCGTGCTTCAAATGGCTCTCTAGAAAGCCGGGCCAAGAACCGACGCGGCCCGAGCCCGTGTTGACGACTCTCGATGGCCCGTATTGTGACATATTTGCCGGTGGCTGCAACTCCCCCCAAGCTAGTGCTATAATCCCGATAGAATCGGGCATTCTTGCGGAAAGCGTATCCTGGGTAACACTGGTCGAAAATCGGGCCGATTGCGGCCTCGGGGGCCCATGTCGATGACTTGCCACTTGCTGCTGCCGATCATGCTGGTCTCACTTTGGGGGGCGGCGGCGCCGGGGCGTGCCGAGGGCCGCGTGGAGTTGGAGCTGGTCACCGAAGCGCGGGCGCCGATCACGGCCCAACAGGAATGGCTCCGCCGGCTGGCCCAGTTGGGGGTCGGCAACTTGCGGATCGGCGGCATTGGGTCGCCGGAGAAGGTCGGTGTTGTCGTCCGCGGGACGGAGCGGGCACCGGTGTACAAGGTCACGGGGGTGCTCACGTCCAGCGGCGACGTGCTGTTGCCCGGGGGTCGGTTCCGGCCGGGCGACGCCGCCCGACTGGCCCAATGGCTCGACGACCTGGCCCGACTCGGTCCGATCGAGGGGCGGCCGCAAGAATCGGCCTTCGGGCTCTCCGTCCAGCAATTCGAGCGAGTCCACAAGGAGATGTCTCAGCCGGTGGCCTTCTCGACCAAGGGAATGCCGCGCCACGAAGTCGTGGAAAAGATCGCTGAGCGGCTGCGCGTGCCGCTGCGGGTCGCTCCAGGATTGCTCCCGGCGGCCGACGACGACACGATCGCCGAGGAGTTGTCGAACCTCTCGCGCGGGACGGCGCTGGCCTACGCGGTGCGACCGCTGGGCGTTTGCCTGGTGCCGCGGGATTCGGGCCCTGGCGGGCTGGAATGCGTGTTGACCAAGGCCAAGCCCAACATGGAGGCGTGGCCGATCGGCTGGGAGCCGGAGAAGCGCCCGGGCGACGTGTTGCCCGGCCTGTTCGAGTTTCTCAACACGAACGTCCAGAACGTGGCCGCCACACAGGTCCTCGAAGCGGTGGGCGGCCGCCTGGAGGTGGTGGTGCTCCTGGACTACAACGCCATGGCCCGCCACGGCATCGAGCCCGAGAAGGCGCTGGTCAGCCTTCCCCAAAGCCGGACGAGCTACAGCCTGCTGTTGAAGAAGACTCTCTACCAGGCCGGCCTGAAGAGCGAGCTGCGCGTCGACGAATCGGGCCAGCCGTTCCTCTGGGTCACCACAATCAAGCCGATTTGAGGCGCTTGCTGGTCTTGGAGAGGAGGATCCAAACGATCGGCCCGCGGACCTCAGCAGTAGAAGTCCCTGATCCGCATGATGCAATCGAAACCGTCTCGCGTGAGCACGTCTTCCAGGCAGACCATGGCGGGATGGTCGGGCGGGAGCAGGTCGTGGCGCCGCTTGACCGAGCCGATGATCATGTCCATCCCCAGGGGCAACGTCTTGGTCAAGAAAGCGCTTTCCAGCGGCCCTTTCAGCGGGGAGCCGTCGGCTCGCTTCGGCGGCAGCATGACCGTAAAATTGCTCAGGCCCACCGACACGTGAACGCCCTCGAAGTCGGCGTCGGCGTGGATCCTCTCCATGGCCCTCACAAGGCGATGGAGGTTCCCTTCGCAGTCGGTTCCGATCGGGGCGATGCCGGGGTCGAATATCAGGTCGTCGTTGGTCATTTCGCGGCCCGGGGCGCGCGCTTCGCTGCGGAGAAACCTGGCGGCCTCGCAGGTCTCTTCGGCCGTGCGGCACGTCCCCGACTTTTGGTAAAGGCCGTCGACCACGTGCTCCGAGATCAGCAGGATCGGCTTGAACGGCCGGACCTTGTAGAGTTCGAACATTTCCAGGCGCAAAGCCGAGATGGAATTCAAGATCGGCTTCTCCCCGCCGGCGCGATCGGGATCATATGCTTCCAGGCCGGCCCTGGCGATTTCCGGATCGGGGGAATCGATTGCCAGCGGCTTCGTAGTGACGGCTTGGATTCTCTTGACCAGATCGGCCATCAGCTCCGGCGGCTGCGTGCCGATGTTGACGTCGATGTAGGCCGCCCCTTTTTCGTCCTGCGTTCGGGCCAGCTCGACCAGCCCTTCCATGTCGCCCGACTCGAACAGCTTGTGCGTCGACGGGACCGAGTCGTTGATCGATTCCCCAATGATCTTCAAACCTTCGATTGCCATCTGGTCGTCCTTCTTAGCAACTTTGGGGCGGCCGAAGAATAACTTCCCGGTTCTTGGCTCCGTTGGGGCAGCAGTTACACTGCTGCCCCCAGCCGAGGTGCGGCAGTACAACTGCCGCACCAACTGGAAATCGGGAAGTTATTTGTCGGCCGCCCCTTACGAGTGACACACCGAAGCGCCGCCTCCGGCGTGAAGCGGACCGTCGGTCGAAACCCGGATTATAGTTCGCGTGCCGGCCGCGTCAACGGACCCGCGATCGGCGATCGGGCGTGTTCACGATCTGTTGGCCAAGACCGGGCAACGGACGGCCGAGCAATGAGAGACACTGTCCCGACTCTTGCCGGATGGCTAGAATGATAGGGCTGGCCGTGACCCCTCTCGAACGGAAAGGAGCTACGATGGCCGACTGCACGCGTAAAACGGGGGTGCCGGCGGTTGGGCTCGTCCTGCTCGTTTTGGCGACCTCCGTTCCGGGGACCCAAGGCATGGGAAGTGAATCGAACGAGGGGCCGACCGTGCTGGTCGAGGCCGAGGGATTTGAGCATCACGGCGGCTGGGTGGTCGACCAGCAGTCGATGGACCAGATGGGCTCGCCCTACCTCTTGGCTCACGGCCTGGGCGTGCCGGTCGACGACGCGACGACGACCGTCCGCTTCCCGGCCCCGGGCACGTACCGCGTGCTGGTCCGCACGCGGGATTGGGTGGCCCCGTGGCATGCTCCCGGCGCCCCGGGCAAGTTCCAGGTTCTGATCGACGGCCAAGCTTTGCCGACGGTCTTCGGCACCGAAGGGGCTCAGTGGCACTGGCAAGACGGCGGAACGGTCGAAATCGCCGGCCAAGAAGTCGCGCTGGCACTGGGCGATCTGACCGGCTTCGAGGGGCGATGCGACGCGATCGTCTTTACGGCCGATCCCGGTTTCATGCCGCCCAACCCCGGACGCGAGATGGCCGACTTCCGCCGCAACGCCCTGGGCCTGCCCGAGCAGCCCGAGGACGCGGGCGAGTTCGACTTCGTCGTCGTCGGCGGCGGCATCGCCGGCACGTGCGCCGCCGCCAGCGCGGCCCGGCTGGGCGTGAAGGTCGCCCTGGTGCAGAATCGGCCCGTGCTGGGCGGCAACAACAGCTCGGAGGTGCGCGTGGGCCTGTCGGGCAAGATCCACCAGGACCCGTATCCGGCCTTGGGAGACCTCGTTGAGGAAATCGCTCCCATCGGCTATTACGATTTTCGCGAGGCGGAGCAATACCCGGAGCGGCCCGAGAGCAAGAGAATTCTCGCCATGGACCCGGTCAAACGGGTCCACAACGCCGGACCGGCCTCCAACTACGCCGACGAGAAGAAGCTCCGCGTGGTCGAGGCGGAGAAGAACATCGGCCTGTTCCTTAACATGCACGCCTTCCGCGTGGAGAAGGAGGGCGACCGGATCGTCGCGGTCGTTGCCAAGCACATCGAGACCGGACGAGAGTATCGCTTTCGGGCCCCGTTGTTCGCCGACTGCACGGGCGACGGCAACCTCGGCTTCCTGGCCGGGGCCGACTATCGCATGGGACGCGAAGCCCGGGCCGACACGGGCGAGCCCCGCGCGCCCGACGAGTCCGACCGGCTCGTGATGGGCACGTCGGTCCAGTGGTATTCCGTCAAGGAGGATCGTCCCCAGCCGTTCCCCGAGTGCCCCTGGGCCGTCCAGTTCGACGACCAGAGCTACCAACGGGTCACGCGGGGCGACTGGGACTGGGAAACGGGCATGAACAAGGACCAGATCACCCAGTTCGAGCTGGTTCGAGATCACGCTTTTCGCGTCACGTACGGCAACTGGGCCTTCCTGAAAAACCAGAGCCGCGAGAAGGACGAGATCGCCAACCGAAGGCTCGCCTGGGTGGCCTACGTGGGCGGCAAGCGGGAAAGCCGCCGCCTGCTGGGCGACGTGATCCTTTGCCAGCAGGACGTCGTCGAACGGCGAGTCTTCCCCGACGCCTCCGTAACCACCACCTGGAGCATCGATCTGCATTTTCCCGCCCCGGAGAATACCAAGCACTTCCCGGGTGAGGAGTTCCGCTCGATCGCCAAGAACACGCCGATCAAGCCGTATCCGATCCCCTACCGCTGCCTCTACTCGCGGAACGTGCGGAACCTGATGATGGCCGGGCGGAACATCAGCGTCACCCACGTGGCGTTGGGAACGGTCCGCGTCCAGAAAACCACCGGCATGATGGGCGAGGTGCTCGGTATGGCGGCCTCTCTCTCCAAGAAGCACGACACCGATCCCCGCGGCGTGTACGAGAGTCATCTCGAAGATCTGAAAACGCTGATGACGCAAGGCGTCGGCACGAAGCGGCGATCGAGCAAGGCAACGAAGTAATCGGCGGCGGCGGCCACTCGTGCGAGAGGTCCGACATCCGACCGCTCTTCACGACCCCTCAACTGAAAAGGACGGCCATGCGAATCGGTGTCTTCTGTAGCGGCGGCGACGCGCCGGGGATGAACGCCTGCGTTCGGGCCGTGGTCCGGTCCGCGTTGGCGGCGGGCCACGAAGTGGTGGGCATCCGCCGCGGATACCAGGGTCTGTTGGAGGAGGATTTTTTCGTGGGCGCCGACGGCCGTGCGCTGATGACCCTGCGTTCGGTCTCCGGCATCTCGAAGCTGGGCGGCACGATCATTCACTCCAGCCGCAGCGACGAGTTTCGCACCGAGCCGGGCCAGAAGAAGGCGGCTGACGTTCTTCGCCGAACCGGGATCGACGCCCTCATTCCCATCGGCGGCGACGGCACGTTTCGCGGCGCCGTCGCCCTGGCCCGGCAGTGGGACGGCGGGATCATCGGCTGTCCCGGCACGATCGACAACGATCTTGTCGGCACCGATTTCACGATCGGCTTTGCCACCGCCGTCCAGACGGCCGTCGAGGCGGTCGACAAGCTCCGCGACACGGCCGAGAGCCACGACCGCCTGTTCCTGGTCGAGGTGATGGGCCGGCACAGCGGCTACATCGCTCTCTACACGGCCCTGGCCGCCGGGGCCGAGGTGGCTGTGATCCCCGAGACCAAGACCGACGTGCCCGGGATCGTCGAGGAGCTCAAAATGCTCAAGGCCCGGGGCAAGCAGTCGATCATGGTCGTGGTGGCCGAGGGGGACGAGCACGGCGGGGCCCAAAAACTCCAGGCCGATCACGACGCCGCCGGCTGCCCCTTCTCCACGCGAACGGTCATCCTCGGCCACCTCCAACGCGGCGGCACGCCCGCCCCGGCCGACCGCATCCTCGCCGGCCGCCTCGGCGATTTCGCCGTCCGCTCGCTGCTGGCCGGCCACACCGGCTCCATGTCCGGCCTCGTCAAAGGCGAGTTGGTCCTCACCCCATTCCCCCAAACCTACGCCCACCACAAGCCGGTGCCGGAAGAGTTGGTCAAGCTGCTGGAAACGCTGGCCAGTTGAACCGCGAGGCGTCGCTGGGAACGCTGCGCCAGGCCGATGAAGTTCCCAGCTGACCGCCCTGCTGTGACGATCTGTCTGGTGGTCAGCGCTCAGTGTCCCAACCACACACTGAGATTGACTTGCGCTGCGTCCCTCGGGTAGCATCGCCTCCGGTGCAGTTGAGGGACCCAAATGGGGGGGGCATCAGGACGGCCCATTGGCCAGGGTGTTTCGCTAACTTCTCCATTTTGCGTATTCTCAACTTTCAAGGATAAGGAGCCGAGGCCGTGAAAGACAACGATTTTCCTGGCGATCTGCCGATCACACCGAAGGCGCTGCGGGCGTTGAATGAATGGGAGTACCGTTTTGGTGGAAATCTATGCCAATGCGCAATAGAATTGGCTTGTCAGGCCGATTCCGGGTCAGTAATCACTCTTGAAGTAGTGGAGCAGGCCGTACCGTCAGCATGTCGAAAGACCGCAGCTGCGGTGTCGTCCCCCTCCAGTGCTCGGGGACAACAAGATGGAGCCCGAGGAAAAGTCGCCTAGTCAAGAGACCGACTCTGAAGATGCCGCGAATCCACGGGGGCGGGTCTCCGCGCACTTCGAAGTGAAGGGAATCTCCACGACCCTTCGTGAGCGGCTCAACGACGCGTACTTGGCCCACTTGGAGTCCCCCTTTCCAGTGACACCCTCCCCTTCGTGGTGGTCGAAAGCCACGGTGAAGTGTTGCGTCGATATGCTTCTCTCCGAGGGGAATATGAGTTCAGAGGACTTGAAGCGAATCGTCCTCGAGTACCTGGCCCACCTCGAATCGTTGGGAACAAACGCCGACCTCGCCAGACAAATACGCAGCCAACAGGCCGGCGGCGCTGACGTGTCGCGAATGCCCGACCCCCCGTTGCCTGACGATTGTATTTCCGCGCCCTTCGATCTGCCGCGACTCGGGCCACGCGTGCCTGTTGAAGTGCGAGACGGCTCCGTTCGACTGCCGGATCCGTTTTTCCGGGAGGATGACTTGTCTTGAGTCATGTCATTTATGGTGACCCGAAGCCCGACGATCCCCTGTCGCAGGGCGACATCATCGACGGTTGTCCAGTGCTTGTTTGGGAACAGTCGTACGGGAGTAGCAGCTCCCGTTGGGAGCCTGTCAGATTGCTTCTTCGAGGCATGGTTGGTATTTTCTTCCGACAGGTCCCAGACTGCCTGAATCGGTCGTAGACTTGCGCGATCTGCACACGTTTCCCCGCGCGATTCTCGAGCAGTTGGCGCGAGAAGGCAAACGGGTGTGCACGATCAAGACGCCGTATCGGGAGCATATGGCGCAGCACTTCTCAGTAACCTACTCGCGTATCGCTCTTGAAGAACCCTACAGAACGGAAGACTGAGAAAGCGGGAGCGTTTAGAGGTAATCGTCGAACAGCTCGCGGCCCGGCCGGGGGATGACGACTTCGGAGACCAGGAGCCCTCGCTTGCGGGCCTCTTCGGCGGCGGCCTCGACGCCGGCGCGGACGTCGGCGACCGTGCCGGTCATCAACAAGAGGCCCTTGCCGCCGAGGGCCATGGCCACGTGGATGCGGAAGAGCGTGACCCGGGCTGCCTTGGCGGCGGCGTCGGCGGCGGCCAGCACGCTGGTGCCGCTAAAGGTCTCCACCACGCCCAACGCGCCCGTGTGATCGGCCCCCAGGCTGACCGACTGGCCCAGGGCCGGAAAGACCGACTCGTGGACGTTGGGCAGCACGAGGTGGTCGATGATCGCCTCGTCCGAAATGGCCAGCCCGGCCTGGACGGCCGCCTCCACGTCGCTCACCGACCCGCCAACAACGATCAGGTATTTGCCCGAGCAGATGGTCCGCGCGATCAACAGATCGACGGAGGCCGCCTTGAGCATCTCGTCCTCGACCCGGTATCCGACGCCGATGCTCGATAGCTCGACCGCGCCGATCGACTTGAAACTGGCCATGATGGTTCCTCGTACGACGTTACCCTGCTCAGCGCTTCTCGATCCAGACGACGCCGTCGGCGATTTCGGTGACCGTGCCGCCGATCGAGGCGTGGACCGGCGCCCCCAGCGCGGGCTTGCCGTCGGCCACGGGCCGGCGCCCGACCGGCTGCCCTTTGGTGACTCGATCGCCCACTTTCACCACCGGCTCACACGGGGCGCCGAGGTGCTGCTTGAGCCCAATCCCGACCTTGCCCGTTTCCAGCAGGCGGTTCTCCAGCGGCCCGACGTTGTGAAACCGGTGCAGTCCCAGCTTTTGGATCAGGCGGCCCATGGGCGCTTTGCGGTTCTCCATGTGAAACTCCGGCCGCTTGGGATTGAACGGCGGGTTTTCCCACCGCCAGTTCTCGGCCGCCAGGCGCCGCTTGTTTTGCGTGCAGACGTTCTTGGGGTCGAGGTCTTCCGGGCAGGAGTAGAGGCTGCACAGATTGCACTCGCAGCAGAAGGCGGTGCCGATCACGTTCGACTCGCCCACCAGGTTGAACTCCAGGCTCCGCATGGCCCGGTGCGGCTCGATCGGGTGGCCCAAGAGCCAGCGGGGACACAGCTCGGTGCAGAAGCTGCACTGGTCGCAGGCGCTTCGGCCGATGCGGACGATTTGTGGCCAGTCCTGCCGGCGGCGACGGATGACGACGTGATCGTCGGGCAACACGATCACGCCGCCGGTCGTCTTGTCGACCAGGGCGTCTTGGTTTTCTTCCAGGTAGCCCATCATCACGCCGCCGACCACGTAGTTTGCGTCGGGTACGGTCGCGCCGCCCGCGACCGTTACGCACTCGGCCAGCGTCACGCCCACCGGAACGCGGAGCGTGACCGGGTTGGCCACGGCCCCGGCGACGGAGAGATATTTTTCGGTGACGGGCCCGTCGGCGGCCCGGGCGATGTTCATCGCCGTTTCCACGTTGACGACCACGGCGCCGACGGCCAAGGGGATGCCGCCCGGCGGGATCACGCGCCCCAGCACGTCGTAGACGAGGATGAACTCGTCGCCGGCCGGGTAGGCGTCGCGCAGGGGGACGACCTCCATCGACGCCGCCAGCTTGGGCTTCAACAGCTCGATCACGTCGCCGTACTTGCCCTTGATGCCGATCACGCCCCGCCGGGCGCCAACCAGTTCCATCGAGGCGGCCAGCCCTTCCAGAACCAGGTCGGCGTACTCGCGCAGGACCTCCTTGTCCTTGTGCAAGAGCGGCTCGCACTCGGCGGCGTTCACGAGCACCGTGTCGGCCTTTGCGGCCAGCTTTACGTGCGTGGGAAACCCGGCGCCCCCGGCCCCCACCACGCCCGCTTCGGCGACTTGTTCGGTGGATATCTTCGGCATCGGGATCTCGGCGTGGCTGTGTCGGCTGGGGATTTTGTCAGAAAACTGGTTCGTCTGTTACTGCCGGGGTGGCATGCCCTCGCGAAGCGTGGGCATGTGCCCGGAAACATGGCGACGCAAGCGACGCCATGCCACCCGCAAACAAGATTTTCCGACAAAGCCTAGTACAGTATAGCTTCCGGCGTGGGGGTTGCCCAATGGGGTTGGTTATTGCCGCTTTTTTTTGGGTTGCTTGATTCGCGGTCGCCGCGGTGATAGGGTGGCGCCGTGCCTGAAATGACAAGAAGCACATGCCTGATAGGAGCCCTGATGATGAACCAGAACGAGCGTTGCCGGCGAGCCGAGTTCGACCGCCGGGAGTTTCTTTGCCGAATGACCTCCACTGCGGCAGGCGTTGCCGCCGGGGGAGTGCTCGCCTCCGGTCATCCGGCCCGGGCGGCCGAAGGGCGATGGAAGATGCGGCTCTCCTGCTCCTCGATCAACTTTACGGCGCTTCCGATCGAAGAGGTCTGCCAGCGGATCGCCGCGTTGGGCTTCGAGGCGATCGACGTCTGGTCGGCCCATGCCGGCTGCCCTCATCTGGACGACGTGCTCGCCCGGCTCGGCCCCGACGGACTGATGGAGTTGCTCGCCAAGAACAAGCTGAAGCTCTACTCCTTCTCGGTCTACGCCGGCGGATACGCGCGCTACGCGGATCTGTTGGGCAAGTGCGGCGGGGGGGTGGCCGTGCGCGGCAGCGCCGGGCCCTGCAACGCCAAGGAGCTTGTGCCGCGGATGAAGGCCTTTCTCGAAGCGCTGAAGCCCGAGATCGAGCTGGCCGAGAAGTATGACTCCTACCTGGCGATCGAAAACCACGGGCACGCGCTGGTCGACTCGGTCGACTCGTTCAAGGCGTTTGTCGATCTGAACACGCATCCGCGCGTGGGCATCGCCTTGGCCGCGTACCACGTGCAGGGGCTTAAGGAGTCGGTCGAAGAGGCGATCGCCGCGTTGGGCAAACAGTTGTTCTATTTCTACGCCTGGCAGCACGCCCCGGGGGTGGGACAGCTCCCGGGCCACGGCCCGACCGACTTCACCCCCTGGATCGCCGCCCTGGCCAAGGCGGACTACTGCTGGTACGTGAACCCCTTCCTGCACGGCGAGCCGGAGCCCGACGAGACGTCGAAGGCGCTGGCCAAGTCGTGCGAGTATCTCCGGGAGTGTTACGCGAAAGCCGGCGTCTGACGGCGCCACTGTTGTTCGAAGGCGCTGGCAAGGGCGCGCTCAGGAATAATCTGTTCACTTCCAGGGTAGTAGGCACACGCCGTGTGCCGTAACCCGCGGACGGCACACGGCGTGTGCCTGCTACAATTAGTTCAGTCGGACCATTGGGGTGTTTCGATCAACTCGACGTGGGGCGGAGTTCGCAAATCGGCGAGCAACCGCTTGGCCACGATCTGGTGGCCCTGGTGGACGAGCACGTACGCATCGAGCTGGCAACCGGTGGCCGGGTCGGCGAGCAGTTCCATCCGGGCGATCTCGCACTTGCCCGGCTTGGGACGCTCGGCCGGCCAGAACCCCTGCCGGATGCCCGTAAGGCCGCGGCTCCGCGTGATAACGAGGGAAATGGATTCGTCGAATTCATTGGGCGCCATCAGCGTGGCATAGTCGGGCACCCAGGCGCCCGTGCGCCAGCCGAAGTGCGGTTGCTCGTTTCCGCTGACGACCCCCACGAAGTTCGGAAACGACTTGGTGAGCCGATGCGGCTGGAACTGGGCGTCCAGCCCGACAAGCTCCTGCTGGCCGCCGAGGTCGATCGGCTTCACCCGTTGGCGGATGATGAAGTACGGCTTGTAGGCGGGAAACTCATAGGTTTGGTCGACTTGAACTCGCTCGTCGGCCCAACGCACCCGGGCGACCACGGCGGCCGGCCCCTTGGAGAGGACCTCGATCCGCCCGGGCGAGTCTTCCTGGCGGGTCTTGCTCTCGTGGATGTACTCCACCGTGTTGGTCGGCGGTTTGGTGGGATCGTAGCGGCTGAACGCGCCGTAGTTCACGCCAAAGCTGTTTCGGCCGTAGTCACGGTCTGTCTTTTCGGAGCGTAGCCGCGTGACAGTTCCCCCGGCCTGCTCCGAAAGCACGACGCTCAGGTGCGAGTTGGTCACTTCGAGCGTGCCCGTTCCCGTTCCAAGGTTCGCGGCCGTGCACTCCAGATCGGTGGCGACCTCGCCCTCCGGCGGACCGACGTAGAACATCTCGGCCGAGCGCGCCGGCGCCGTGGCCGCGAATCTCAGCCGGCCGGAGGCGTCGACCTGCGACGGGACCGGCTTTCCCTCCTGCGATCGCACGCCGCACGGCCCAAAGCCCTTGGGGAGGGCGATCGTCATAGGCTCCTGCTCCAGCGGGTTAGAGCGGGCATTGGAGACGACCAGCACTGCCGTGGCGTCCGACTGGCGGGGATACGCCTTCGGCGTGCGTCGCACGAAGACCTCCCGCTCAACGGTCCGGCGCGCCCCGGGCAAGCCCAGGTCGATCCGCAGCTTCTCCACCTCCCACGTCGGCTGTGGCGCCGATCGCACGTCGAGCGGCGGCAAGCTGATCTTGGAGCTTGCGCCTTCCCGAATCTCGGGCAACTCGATTGTCTGGCCGCCGAACGTGAGCCGGGCGCCGGTCAAGGGCGCGGTCTGCCCGTAGGGATTCGCAGGCACGTGAAGTTCCACCTGAGGATCGCCCGGCTGAACGATCACGCCGGCCAGCTCGACTTCCGTCGGTTTCTGAACGACCAGCTCGCGGAGCACCACGGCCCGGCGTCCCGCGAAGGTCAACTCGAAGTAGATCGTTTTCTTTCCCCAGTCGACCGTGGGCGCCGCGTGAATCGTGAGCAGAACCTTCTTCGTCTCCCGGGCGTTCAACTCGATCTCGACGGGGTCGCCCGAAATCGTGGGAATTACCGACGCGGCCCCGACCCGGCCACGCACGGGCGAATCGGTCAGGTTGGTGACCTCGCAGGAAAACGCACTGCTCTGGCCCGGTTGGAGGACGAGTTCGGGCGTCTGGATCTTCACGGGGCTGAACGCGAACTGGTAGACCGCGTAGTATCCAAGCCGGTCATGGGCTTTGTAGCCCGCCTGATCCGACGTGACCGGAAGCGGTTCGTAGGCGCCGCCGTCGCGGTGAAGAACGGCCGCTTCACTGAGCGGCACGGCTTTGGCGGGAAGCGACATCGCGATCTCGCGGGGCTCCGTGATCTCTTCGTTGAATGTGACGACAAACTCCGTGTCGCCGACATGGAGCCGGGTCGCCATGCAATGCTCCCCGACCGCAAAACGATGGAAGTCGACCTTGCCCCAGCGGGCGAGAACGGGGAGCCAGTACTCTTCCGTTGTGATTTCGGCAAGCGACCCGTTCACATAGAGCACTTGGGAGGAACCGAAGGGAACGACGATATCGCGGGGCGCCTTGCCGATACCCATCCGGGTGAGAATCTCCGCCCCGGGCCCACCAAGATGGGGTCGCGGTTGAAACGGCACGGGGAACGCCGCTTTGGTTGCCGGGCCGAAGAGCGGGCCGGTGAGCCGGACCGAGTCGTCGACGAGACGGTATTGCGGCTCCTTCAGGTCGGCCGCCACGTTGGCCGTCGACCATTGAAGCGCGCCCAGCGACAGGTTGCACACGCGGTCCTCGCTCGGGTATCGCTCCGGCGCCTTCTTGCCCGGAACGT